>NZ_DASZBY010000143.1:0-59165 GCF_035943795.1 Aliidongia sp.
CTATATTCATCAGGCTCGTGTCGTGCCCGTGGGATCGGTCCAGCCGCCCACCGGATGGCACAATCCCGGGCCGGCGGCTGGGCTTTCGTCCCAGGGCCGGCCCGGCAAAATTCCGTCAGGTTAAATCTTTGTCATGCGTGAAAGAGAAGTGGGCGCAACCCCGTTGTGTAGGTGATCGGGACATTGCAGCAAGTCCGGATCGAACTGCCCCCCATCGCTGCATTGGAAAGACCTTCGACATGCGTTTTCTCACCTCGTTCGCCGTCGCCGCGCTGATGCTCTCGGTTGCCGCCCCGCTCGCCGCCCAGGCTCAGACCGCCGATGCCGCCGCCCCGACGGCGGTCAAGACCCATCACTCGGTTCATCGGGTCAGCCACAAGGCCAAGAAGCACACCGCCAAGGTCCATAAGACCGCGCATCACACCCACCGCGCTGCCAAGACGCCGGTCAAGCAGTCCTGATCGACCGAGCCCTGGGGGCCGGCTCGCCCGGCCCTCATCGTCTTTGCCGCCCTTACGAAAGCGCCGCCCCGCATGATGGGCGCAACGATGGCCATGGCCTCGTGCTAAAGTCCGCCGCCGTTACTTCGAAAGCTGCGGGAGGCATTCCTCGATGTCGGGCTCGTCGCATACCCTCCGAACGTCTCTGTCGGTTCGCTCGACCGACAGCCGCCGGACCGAGGTGATCGAGGGCGAGCGGACCGATTGGCGGTTCCGGCCGCATTTCCATGCCGGCGACGAGATCGTGCGCGTCTTGGCCGGTCGCGCCCGGCTACACCTGCCCACGTCTTTCCAAGACGTCGAGGCCGGCGAGACGGTCATTGTCCCCGCCCGCACGATCCACCGCTTCGAACCATTGGACCAGGATGGTTGGGCGTTTTCGTCCGAATTCCAGTCGCCCCTCGCTTCCGTAGTGCCGCCGCCCCCTGCCGGAACCCGCGAAGCCCTGGGCGCCAGGGCGCGGAAACTGCTGGCCGGCCGGGAGTCCCTGCAAACCGACGTCGAGGCGATCGCCGAGGCCTGCGCCGTCTCCGCCGGCTATCTGTCGCGCGCGTTCCGCCGCGAGACCGGCACCAGCCTGCATAATTTCCACGTCCTGCTGGCGCTGCACAAGGCCAAGGACCTGCTCAAGGACCACGCCCCGGTCGTCGAGGCGGCACTCGACGCCGGCTTCTATGACCAGGCTCATCTGACGCGCGAATTCGTGCGGACGCTCGGCATGACGCCGGGCACGTTTCGCTCCGCCTGGGCGGCCGCATAGGTTCGATCCATCCAAGACCGCCGGCGCGCGATGGGGTCATCATTGCGGCATGTCGAACCCGACCCCTCGCTCTACTCCCGTCGCCGATCGCCGACCCTATCGGCTGGGCGGCTGCGGATCACCGCCGCGGCGGCGAGGCCGGGCCGTTCTGTCTGCCGGCGGGGCGCGCTGCGTTTCTCGCGGAACGGTAGCGAGACCGCCCTGGCGCCGGGGGATTTCCTCGATCTCGAGCGAGCTTGGCCCACGGCTTCGAAAACCCCAGATCGATACCGGCCGAAGCGCTGGCGCTCGAACGCTTCATCGAAGCGGCCGGCGAACCCGGCTCCGCCGAGGCTGCCGTCCGTTCCGTCTAGAATTTCGGCCATGAAGAGCGTCGCCGACGCCCATGGCATCACCTAAGCCGCAAGGAAGCGACCATGAAATCCAGGATCACCGAGGAAACCCTCGCCAATATGCGCGACTGGCGGCACACGTTGCACGCCATGCCGGAACTCGCTTATCACGAGACGAAGACTGCCGATTTCATCGCGGCCCGTCTGATCGAGATGGGCCTGCGCGTCGAGCGCGGCCTCGCCGGCACTGGCGTCGTCGGCATCCTGGAAGGAAAAGGCACCTCGGACCGGGCGATCGGCCTGCGCTGCGAACTCGACGCTCTGCCGATCGAGGAGGCGAACGGCTTCGGCCATGTGTCGCGCCACGACGGCCGGATGCATGCCTGTGGCCATGACGGCCATATGGCGATGGTCCTAGGTGCCGCCGACCACCTGTCCCGCAACCGCGACTTCACCGGCAAGGTCGTCTTCGTGTTCCAGCCCGCCGAGGAGAACGAGGGCGGCGGCCGCCGGATGGTCGACGCCGGCCTGTTCGAGCAATATCCCGTGCAGTCGATCTACGCGGTCCATAACTGGCCGGGCCTGGCCGAGGGGCGGATCGCGGTCCAGCCGGGTCCGATGATGGCGCGATTCGATACATTCGATTTCATCGTGCGCGGCCAGGGCGGCCACGCGGCCCTGCCCCACCACCTGCAGGACCCGACCGTCGCGGCCGGCCACCTGATTGCTGCGATCCAGACCGTGGTGGCCCGCAACATCGATCCGTTCGAGCAGGGCGTCGTGTCGGTCACCTTCATGAACGGCGGCCAGGTCCATAATGTCGTCCCGGACGTCATCACGGTCGGCGGCACGGTGCGCACCTTCGACGACGCGGTGCAGGACCGGATCGAGAGCCGGCTGAAGGCGATCGCATCCGGCCTGGGCGCCGCCCTCGACGTCTCGATCGAGCTGGTCTACGACCGGCGGATGCCGACCACGATCAACACGGTCCGCGAGGCCGAACTGGCCCAGCGCGCCGCCCAGGCCGCGTTCGGCGCCGGGACGGTCGACACGCAGTTCCGCCCGTCGATGGGATCGGAGGATTTCTCGGTGATGCTGCAGAACCGGCCGGGCGCCTATGCCTGGATCGGCGCCGGGCCGCTCGTCTCCGGGACCGGGCTGCACCAGGCGTCCTACGACTTCAACGATCGGATCCTCGGCATCGGCGCGGCCTACTACGACGCGATCGTGTCCGAAGAACTCGGCGGCTGAGGGCGGCGCATGATCGTCCTGACCGGCCGGCAAGGCGCCCGGACCGAGAGCGGCGAGCGCCGCCTGCTCATGTTCGGCTCGAACGACTATCTGGGCTTGGCCGGAGATCCCGCAGTCGTGCACGGTGGGATCGCGGCGCTGGAGCGATACGGCACCGGGCTGGCGATGAACCAGCCGTTCGCGACGACGCCGCTCCACGAGGCGCTGCGCGAACGGATCGCGGATTTCACCGGCACGGAGGCGGCATTGCTGTTCGGCTCCTGCACGACGGCGAACATCGCCTTGTTGACCACGCTCGCCGGCACCCTCGACGCCGTCGTCCTGTCCGACGCCGACAACCACGCCAGCATCATCGACGGCTGCCGCCTCGCCCGGGGGCGAACGATCGTCTATCGGACACGCGATCTGGTCGACCTGCGCGACCAGGTGGCCGCGACCCGGGCCAGCCCCAACCGGACCGTCGTTTCCGACGGCGTGTTCTCGGTCGAGGGCGATGTGGCGGACGGGGCCGAATTGGCCCGGATCGCCCGGCAAGCCGGCGCATCGCTCGTCCTCGACGATTCCCATGCCGCCGGTGTGATCGGCGCACGCGGACGGGGCACTGCCGAAGCCTGCGGCCTCGATGCGCGCACCGATGTCGCCGCCGTCACCGGCACCTTCGCCAAGGCCTTTGGGGCGGGCGGCGGCGGCTATGTCGCCGGCTCGGCAACATTCATGGCGGAGGTCAAGCGCGCCGCCCGCTTCTACATCTTCTCGACCGGCATGCATGTGGCCGCCGTCGGCGCCGCCCTGATCGGCGTCGACCGCGCCACGACGGACATCGAACGCCTGGAACGCCTGCGGGCGAACGTGCTGCGTCTGCGCACCCGATTGATCGCGAGCGGATTCACCTTGCTGGGCGGCGGTGCCTCGCCCATCACGCCGATCCTGATCGGTGACGAGGAACAGGCCCGGCGTCTGTCCCTGTGCCTTGCCCAACGCGGCCTCGTGGCCCCGGTCATGACTTTCCCGATCGTGCCGCAGGGCGCCGCCCGCCTGCGCCTGCAGCCATCAGCCTGCCATGACGAGGCGGACATCGACCTCGCCTGCGAAATCTTGGCGGAAGAGGCGACGGCGGTCGGGCTGTTCGCCTAGAGATCGAGCGCCATGTACATCGTGCCCGGGACCGGGTTTTCGTAATACGGCGCGATCTCGCGAAAGCCGAGCGCCGCATAGAGCTTCTGTGCCGACCGCATCGGGGCGAGCGTGTCGAGCAGCAGGCGGGCATATCCCGCGTCCCTGGCGGCGGAAATGATCGCCTGCGCCAGGCGTCGGCCCAGATCGTGGCCGCGGGCCGCGGGCCTGACGTAAAGGCGCTTCATCTCGCACTGGCCCGCTTGCGCGAGGGGCCGCAACGCCACGCAGGCGACCGGGTGCCGGGCCGCGTCCCTGGCAAGCAGGATCGTCCCGCCGGGTGCAGCGTATTTCCCGGGCAGCCCGGCGAGTTCGGCATTCACGTCCTGGAACGACAGGTCGATGCCCAGGCTCTCGACATATTCGGCGAAGAGGCCGCGCACCGCGTCCGCGTCGCCCGGAAAGCGGGCGGGGGCGATGCTCATGGTCGAGGGGCTGCTCATGGACCTGGTTCCATACGGGTGGTGTTCTGCCGAGCGACGATAGCGGACCGGGACGGCGCGCGCTTGGACAGTTCTGACCTGAGAACGCCGGTCAGGCGGGTACGCGCGCCACGATATGGTACAGCACCAGGGTCAGCATGCCCTGCCCGTCCTGGTTCGTGACGGCATAGCGGATCTGGACCGTGCCGCGGTCCGGCCGCCGTTCCGAGGGCGTGATGCTGACGATGGTCCAATCCAGACTGAGCACGTCGCCGGGCCGCACCGGCCGCAGCCATTTGACGTCGGTCATGCCGCTGCCGCCCAGGTTGCATCCGACCAGGATGCCGGTGCGCACCGACAGGCCGAAGATCGCCGATATCGTGTGGATGCCGCTCGCGACCAACTGGCCGAACATCGAACTTGCCGCCGCCTCATCGTCCAGATGGAACGGCTGCGGATCGAAATCCGTCGCGAAGCCGATGATGTCGGCCCGCTCGAGCACGACGCTGCCCAGTTCGAAGCGCTGGCCGACGGCGAGTTCCTCGAGGCCGGCGATCCGGGGTATCGGTTCCGGGGGTAGGGTGAAGATCATCGTTTATCGCCTCGCTACGTCGTTTCCGGGCGTTCGGGCCGCGCTTCGACCCGCCACAATCCCGTCAGATTGCCCCCCTAAGGTCCTGTTCCGCAACGGCGCAACCGCCGATGCCGCCCCATCCTGCTCCGGAGCCTTCGATCATGCCTCTGCGTTTTCTCCAGGTCGCCGCCCTGCTGGCGCTCGCCCTCGCCGGCTGCGATCAGACACCGCTGAACAGCAGAAGCGGCACCGGCAGCGCTCCACCCATGGCTGCGGCGGCCCCCGCGGCGATGAAACGGGCGGAGGTGCCGAACGGGCCGAAGCTCGCCTACCATCATTGGCTGGAATTCGAAATGCCGGCACCCGGCGTGGCCGCGCGCTACGAGCGGGCGCGCGACAAGTGCCTGGCCGAGGCGGCTCAAGGCTGCATCCTGGTCAATGCGTCGATCGATGCCGGCGACGTGCGCAACGGTCGCCCGCCCCATGCCAGCCTGGCGATGCGGGTGCCGCACGACGCCGTCGAGGCGGTCGAGCAAGGGATACTGCAACCGATCGCGGGCGAAGCGCCGGGGACGACCAAGCTGCGCGCCCGCAACACCACGGCCGACGACCTGACCGCCGCGATCCAGGACGTCGACCGCCGGTTGGCCCAACTGACCGACTATCGCGACCGGCTGACGGCGCTGGCCAAGCGCGCCGACGCCAAGGTCGAGGACCTGATCAAGGTCGAGCAGGAACTGTCGAACACGCAGAATGAGATCGAATCGATCACGGCCCAACAGAAGCACCTGAACGAGCAGGTCTCGACCGAGTTGCTGACCATCACCCTGTCGGCCGAGGCCGCGGTCGAAAGCATGACCGGCCCGATCGGCCAGGTCTGGCGCAACGCCGGCCTGCTGCTGGGCCAGAACACGGCCGCCGCCCTGCGCTTCGCCATCGGGGCCATACCCTGGCTGGTCGTGATTGCGATTGCCGTCCTGCTGCTGGCCCTGCTGCGCGTTCTGTTCCGGCGCAAGCGGCGGGCTTAGGGCCAATAACCGTCATCCCGCGCAGGCGAACGCGGCTTTAGCCGGGTTCCTGCCTGCGCGGGATGACGATGAGGTTACGGCGCCGTCGCGGTCACGATCCAGATCGCGGCGGGCAGCGGCACGCGGTTGCCGTCGACGTAGGGAGCCAGAGCCTCGCGCACCGAGCCGGCCGCGGCCGTGCGCAGGGCGCCGGAGGCGCCGTCGAGCGCGCGGCTGGTGGCACCGATGTCGAGCGTATAGGCGACCGCCGCGTCGAGCCCGCCGCCCGACGCCAGGTCGAGGTCGAGATCAATCGGCTCGAGCGCCACGCCGGTGAAGCCGGCGCCGGCCAGGATGCGCCTGACCCGCTCCGGATCGCCGAACGAAAACGGCCCCGGATCTTCCGGCCCCGGCTTCGGCAGGCGCGGCACATGCAGGTAGGCGGCCTGCAGCGGCACCATCATCCAGGAATTTTCGGAGGGCACGCGCCAGCAGGCGAACACGAGGCGGCCGCCCGGCTTCAGGCCTTGGCGCATGTTGGCGAAGGCCGCGGTCGGATCGCCGAAGAACATGACGCCGAAGCGCGAGAACAGCAGGTCGGCTGCGGTGGCTGTGAAGGGATGCCGGGCCGCGTCGGCGCAGACCAGCGAGACGCCCGCCCGGCCGGCCAACCGCTCGCGCGCCCGTCCCAACATCGGCTCGGACACGTCGGCGGCGAGGATGGTGCCGCCCGGCGCCACCTGGTCGGCGAGCACCAGGGTCGTGGCGCCGCAGCCGCAGCCGATGTCGATCACCCGCTCGCCCGGTTGGGCAGCCGCGCGGGCCAGCACGACCTCGGCCACGGGCGCAAGCACCCGGTCGGTCAATTCCTGGCGCTGGACCCAATGGTCGCCGCCGGCGCCATTCCAATAGGCGATCTGGTCGGAATGCAGGTCGGGAGCGGCCTCATTCATGCAAAGTCTCCTTCGGTTGCGCCAGCCCGCCGATCCCGAGCCGGCGATCGGCCTCGCCCTGGATCACTTCGAGCAGCTCCGGCCTGGACGCGGCGATCGCACGGAAATCGGCGATGTCGAGCACCAGCAGCCGGCATTGGGTGATGGTCACGACCGTGGCGGTGCGCGGCCCGCCGGTCAACAGCGCGATCTCGCCGAAGAACTGGCCCGGCCCCATCAGGTGCGGCTTGGGCTTCACCAGCGCCTCGACCTCGCCCTGCACGATGAAATACATGCAGTCGCCCGGCTGGCCGCGCCGGGCCAACACGGTCCGCGCCGGCACCTCGCGCGGACGCAGCATGTTGGCGAGATCGGCGATCGTGCCCGGCCCGACATCATGCAGGAACGGCACCTGGGCGACCAAATCCCAGTTGCGCAGAAAGTCGCGCCGGCGCAATTCGTTGGAAAAACCGGTTGCGAGAATGCCGGCGAGCAGCCCGAACACGGTGATGCCGCAGATCATGACGAAGCCCGCGAGCAGGCGGCCGAACGGGGTCGTGGGCACCGAGTCGCCATAGCCGGTCGTGGTCAGCGTCGTGACCGCCCACCACAGCGCCATGGACAGGCTGCCGAAGCGCTCCGGCTGGACCAGGCGTTCGGTATGATAGGCCAGCACCGCCGCCAGCAGCATGACCAGCACGAAGATCAGGAACACGCCCAGCACCGGTTGGCGTTCGCGCGCCAGCACGCGCCACAGCATGTCGAGGCCGGTGGTGTAGCGCGCGAAGCGCGAGATCCAGAACACGGCCAGCAGCGGCGCGCCGCTTGGCGTCCAGGCGGCGAAGACAAGGCCGACCGCCAGCGGCAGCACGCTGCCGAGGTCGATCACGCCGTTGCGCGATTGGATCCATTCGAGCCGGATCTGCCAGAGCGTGCGGTCCTTGAGATCGCGGTTGGCCGGCGCCACCCAGACCCGTGCCAGATAGTCGAGTACGAACCAGCCCCAGATCGCGGCGATGGCATAGAGGCAGCCCGCCGCCACGAACGGCGGCAAATCGGGCTGGGTCGCCGCCACGGCCGACCCGATCCCGACCAGCACCAGCAGCGCATCGAACACCCGGTAGACGAGCGTCGAGCGCGACAGCGCCTGCTCGTCGATCAATTGGCAGATCAGGGTTTCGAGGGCCTTCATCGATACTCCGAAGGTCGGGTGAGCAAATTCGAGGATGGCGCACCCGGCGCACCGGCGGCAAGGCCGGCCATTCCGGGACGGCGGCGAGGAAACCACAGTGTCCGGGATTCTCCTGTGACCAGCGTCATCGCAGATCGCACGCGGCGATGCGAGAGTATAGATGGTGGCGGGGGCGAACTTTTGCGGACGGGGAGTACGGGGGCGATGGGGCAGAAGGCATACGGCTGGGGCTGGCGCCTCGCGCTGGCCCTTTCGCTCGTCGTCGTGACGGTATTGACGGTCACGCCGGCCCGCGCCGACGAGGACGAGCCCGAATCGGTCGGCCCCTATCCCGGCACCGTGTCCCAGCAGACCGGCTATCCGTTGGGCGATGCGGTCCGCCGGCTGGAGAAGGCGGTCCGTTCGAACGGGCTAACCCTGGTTGCGACGGTCAATTCCGGCGGCCGCGGCGCTACCGGCGCCACCGTCATCCTGGTGTCGAGCAGCGACTATTGGGGCCGCATCCTGAAGGCCAACCAGTTGGCCGGCATGGAAATGCCGATCCGGCTCTATGTCGCCGACAACGGCAACAAGACCGCCGCCGTGATCTATCGCACGCCGAGCTCGATCTTCGCGCTTTACGACAGTCCCGAACTCGACCGCCTGTCCGGGGAGCTCGACCAGGTCTTCGCCAAGGTCGTCGACGACGCGATCGGCGAATAGCCGTCGTGAGCACGCCCGACCGCTACGACATCTGCGTCATCGGCAACGGCGCCGCCGGGCTGGCGGTCGCGACCGGCGCGGCCTTGCTGGGCGTGCACGTCGCCCTGGTCGCGACCAGCCATCCGGAAGACGACGGCGCGCTCGATCTCGTCACTGTGGCGCTGTCCGCCGCGGTCCGCGTGCCCGGCACGGAATTCGCCGCCGCCAAGCGCCATGTCGACACCGTTCTGGCAGCCGCGGCACCGGCCAACAGTCCCGAACGGCTGCAGGCGCTGGGTATCGCCCTGATCGACGGCCCCGCCCGCTTCACCGGGCCAGACCGGATCGCCGTCGGAACCAGGACCATCACCGCCCGGCGTTTCGTGATCGCCAACGCCGGCCGGATCCCGGTTCCGGCGATCCCGGGGCTAGACCGGGCACCGTTCCTGACGCGCCGGACACTGGCCGCCCTCGACCGGCAACCGGAACATCTGGCGATCGTCGGCGGCGGGGCCGAGGCGCTGGAACTGGCGCAGGCCTATCGTCGGCTCGGCAGCATGGTCACCCTGATCGGCGATGGCCCGGTACTGGACGGGGAAGATCCCGAACTGGTCGATCTCCTGCTGCTGCGCCTTCGGGCCGACGGCGTGCGGCTGCTGGACCGGATCGATGCCGTCACGGAGGATCATCGCCTCGCTGCCGGGGCAGAGATGATCCGGCCGACCCATCTCGTGCTCGCGACCGGGCGCCGGCCCGATCTGGATAATCTCGGGCTCGACGCGGCCGGCGTGAGGACGGGACCGGACGGCATCGCGGTAGACGACCGGCTGCGCACGCGCAACCGGCGCATCCATGCGTTGGGCGATGCCATCGCACCGCAGGACCATGCCCAAGGCGCCGGTGCCCAGGCCGGCGTGGTCTTGCGCAATATCCTGTTCCGGCAAGGTGCCCGCTGGGACGACGGCGCAGTGCCGCGCGTTGTCCAGACCGATCCGGGCCTGGCCCAGGTCGGCCTGACCGAACCGCAGGCGCGCGGCGCGCGTGTCCCGGTCACCATCCTGCGCTGGCCGTTTCATGACAATGACCGCGCTCGCGCCGAGGGCAAGCCGCACGGCCTGGTCAAGATCGTGACCGGCCCCCGAGGCCGGATCCTCGGCGCCGGCATCGTCGGACCGCACGCCGAAGAGCTGATCCAAACCTGGCAGCTGGCGATCGCGCAGAAGTTGAAGATCGGTACGATGACCGGATTGATCGCGTCCTATCCGTCCCTGGGCGACGCATCCAAGCGTGCGGCGGCCACGTTCTTTGCGCCGAAGCTGCTCGGCAGCAGCACCAGGCGACTGGTTCGCTGGCTGGCTCTCTTCGGCTGATCGATCGATTTCATTCGATTGCACTTGTTCTTAACAAGGCGGCCGGGGCGCTTTGACTCGTTTTTTGTTTACCGCTGTCGGACGCAATCCTTAGACTAATACGCGTAGCAATCGAGTATCCTGCCGATACGGCTACCAGATCGGGAAATAAGCCGTTGCGAGCGACCTGCTCACGGCTCGGGGACGGCGTCCAGCATGCGTGGCAATCCGAAAAGCCTGTTCCTGCCCTCGACCTTCGAAGAGCGCGGAACCGCTGCCCCGTTCACTACGCCCAGCCTGGTGCTGAGCCGGGTGCGGCCGGACGAGCGCCACGGTCTGGTGCTGCTGATGCCCAACCTGGGCGGCGCGGATGGTGCCTATGTCGTGCCCTGGGCCGCCGTCGGCGACGTCATCACCATGTCGGTGCACGACCGCGCGCTGCACGAGGAAGTACTCTCGACGCGCGCAGTGACGCCGGCCTCGATGCGTGTCGCCTCGCTCAAGATCGCCCGCACCGGCCTGGCCGGGCCGAAGGCGGCGCATTCGGCCGAACTGCTGCTCGAAGTCGAGGAAGGGCACTATGTCGAAACGCACTTCCTGCTGATCCTGTCCCTGCTGGGATCGCTGGGCATGAGTTCGCGCCAATTGCTGACGCTGAAGCCCGACACCGACGATTGGAAGGCCCTGGTGCGCTCCATGCTGCACCAAGCCGGCGAAAGCCTGCGGGTCGATACCAACCTGGTCTATGAACGGATCGGTGATCTGGGCCGCATCCTGTCGCCGATCGGCCTCGCCGTCTCGCGCCAGGGAGGCCGCCTGCGCCGGCTGCTGAGCGAACTATCGCGCTTTCGCGACACGCTGGCCGAGTGGAGCGCCAACGACCAGTCGGAGATGTCGCCCTATGCCGCATTCGCTGCCGAAGTGGCGGAATTGACGGCCGGTGTCGCCGCCACGACGTTCGTCAGCCTCGACCGGGCGGTCGGCGACATCTCGGTCGTGATCAGCCAGTGGGAAAAGCAGATGCCGCTTGCCGAGCGCGCCGCCGCCCGCCTGTCCTGGCTGCTCGACGGCTGGGACTATATCCTTGCCATGTGGTCGGCCGTCGAAGACGCCGGCCGACCGGAACAGCGCGAAGGCGTCTCGCAGATCATGCGTGTCCTGCCGCTCATCCCGCGCGGCGAGACCGAGTGGGACGAGAACGAGGTCGAACGGCGCCACGAATTGTTCCAGCGCAAGCGGATCCGCGCAATGATGGACTGGCGCACCGGCCAGTACGACGTCGAGATGGTCAACCGCTACGAGACGGTCAAGGTGCAGGTGACGGACGTTGCCGCCGGCCTCGCCCGGAAGACGCTCTGAACCGTCCCGCCGGAGCCTCGGCGTGTGCGAACGATGTGACCAGCGTCCCCGGAATCAAGTCTACTCACCGCATGTTGAATGCTTTTCCGAGCCATGTTAATTCCTGTTAAAAGCTTGTTGCTCCCCTGTACTCAAGCGAAAACGCCGAGGTCGGCCCTCCTCTCGAAGCGGGACTAAAGTCCATGCGACATTTGTTGGTGATCGAGGACGAAGACTTCTCTCGATCTTTGCTTGCGGCCTATCTCGAGACCGGGGGCTTCATCGTTTCTGGGGTTGGATCCGGCGAGCGGGGATTGGCGGCGATCGACAGCGGCAAGATCGACGTGGTCCTGCTCGACCTTGGCCTGCCCGACCTCGACGGCATCGAGGTGCTGAAACGCATTCGGGCACGAACTGCCATTCCCGTCCTGATCATTTCGAACCGGGAACGGGTCGAGGATCGGCTGGCGGCACTCGAGGCCGGTGCCGACGATTTCCTGGTGAAGCCCTTCGACCCGCGCGAGTTGACGGCCCGGCTCAAGGTCGTGCTACGCCGGTCGGGCAGCAGCACCCAGCGGTCCGAGGGCGACGGCGAAGCGTTGCGGGAACTGCGCTTCGAGGGCTGGACGCTGCGGTTCTCGACCCGCGACCTGATCTCGCCGGACCAGGTCGCCGTCCCGCTCACCCCGTCCGAGTTCAACCTGCTGGCCGCCCTCGCTTCGGCGCCGCTGCGCGTGCTGTCGCGCGAGAAGCTGCTGGACGCGATCGCCCGGAAAGAAGACGCGCCGATCGACCGGACGATCGACGTGCTGGTCAGCCGCCTTCGGCGCAAGCTCGAGGCCGACTCGCGCCGGCCGCAATTCATCGTGACCGTGCCGGGTTTCGGCTACCGCTTCGCGACGCCGGTCACCGAAGCGATGTCGGCGACCGGCGTCCGCTGAGACGTTAGGCGACGTCAGGACCGCGCCGCCGTGCGGCTGCCGCCGATGGCGAGGATGACGGCCCCGGACGCCAGCATCGCGCCATAGACGCAGACCGCGGTCCAGCCACCGAAGCGCCAGGCCGCCGTGGCACCGGCAGAGCCGAGGGCGCCGCCGATGAACATGATGGTCATGAAGATCGTGTTGAGCCGGCTACGCGCCTGCGGATGCAGCGCATAGATCAGGTGCTGGTTGGATACGAGCGCGCTTTGCATGCCGAGGTCGAACAGCACGACGCCCACGACGAGGCCGGCGAGCGCGCTCCACAGGCCGAACAACAGCCACGATGCGAGGGCCAGGCCGGCTGCCAGCAGGATGATCCGGTGCGGGCCACGGCGATCGGCCAGGCGGCCAGCGAGCGGCGCCGCGAACACGCCCACGGCGCCCACCACGCCGAACAGGCCCGCGACGTCGGCGCCCAGGTGGAACGCCGGTTCCTCCAGATGCAGCGCTAGGATGGTCCAGAAGGCGGTGAAGGACCCGAACAGCGCCGCCTGCATTACCGACGCGCGCCGCAACACCGGCTCCGTGCGCCAGAGATGAGCCAGGGAACGCAGGGCCGCGCCGTAGCGCAAATCGGTGTGCGGCACGCTGCGCGGCAGGGCGGCCGCCATCATGCCGGCGGCCGCGAGTGCCAGCGGCATCCCGACCCAGAAGGTCGTCCGCCACCCGAAATGGGTGCCGAGGAAACCTGCGAGCGTGCGGCTGAACAGGATGCCGCACAGCAGCCCGCTCATGACCGTGCCGATCGTGCTGCCGCGCGTTTCCGCTGTGGCAAGCGAGGCGGCGAAGGGGACGATCTGCTGGGCGACGGTGGCACTGCAACCGACGAGCAGCGACGCCAGGATGAGGATGCCGGCCGAAGGCGCCAGCGCCGCCACGACGAGCGCTGCCGCCAGCGCCAGGAACTGCAGGACGATCAACCGGCGACGATCCACGAGGTCGCCGATCGGCACCAGCAGGAACAGGCCGGTCGCATAGCCGAGTTGGGTCGCGGTCGGGATGAACCCGGTCAGATGCGATCCCGGAAAATCGCGCTCGATGATGCCGAGCAACGGCTGGTTGTAATAGATGTTCGCCACGGCGAGGCCGCAGGCGATCGCCATCGCAAAGGTCAGGCCGCGGCCCAGGACCGGGCCGGTGGCAGCGGGGAAAAGGACTTGGGCTTCGCTCATTCTTCGTGCCCTTTCGCACAGGAGAGCCGGAACGCCGACCGTATCTGGCCTCTTAGCGATAAATGCGGTAGTGATGGGTTTCGAGATTTCGGTATATCGAAAGTCGATATAATGGACACCAACGCCGTCGCCGTGCTGGTCAATGCCGCGAGTGCCGGCAGCCTGTCGGCCGCGGCCCGGCGGCTGGGGATCACGCCCATGATCGCGACCCGCCGCTTGGCGGCGCTCGAACGCGATCTGGGCGTGCGCCTGATGCACCGTACCACCCGCTCGGTCTCGCTGACGCCGGAGGGCGAGGCGTTCCTGCCGTTCGCCCAGGCGCTGGTCGAGGGCGAGGCGGCCGGCCGGGCGAACCTCAGGCCCGCGGCCACCGGAGTGTCCGGCCTGCTGCGCGTGACCGCCTCCGCCGCGTTCGGTCGCAAGATCGTGGCGCCGATCGTTCCGGGCCTGCTGCGTGACAATCCCGACCTGCGCATCGACCTGGAACTGACCGACAGCATCGTGGATATCGTGGCGAGCGGCGCCGACCTGGCGCTGCGTATCGGTCGCCTGCGCGACAGCAGCCTGATCGCGCGGCGACTGGCGCCCAACCCGCGCGTGCTGTGCGCCGCGCCCGCCTACCTCGCCGGACGGGGTGCGCCGACCACGATCGAGGAACTGGCCCGCCATGAATGCCTGGCCCTGACCGGCGCCACCCACTGGCCGTTCGAGATCGACGGCAAGGAGCGCCGGGTGCGCATCACCGGCCGCTTCACCGCCAGCAACATCGAGGGCCTGCGATCGGCCTGCCTGGGCGGCGCCGGGATCGGGCTGTTCGCTGCCTGGAACGTCCAGGACGAATTCCGGGCGGGAACGCTGGTGCCGGTACCGCTGGTCGGCGCCGCCCCCGAGGAGCATTCGATCTGGGCGGTCTATCCCACGGCCCGGCTCGTGCTGCCCAAGCTCAGGCTGTTCGTATCGACCCTGGAGACGGTGTTGGCCTGCCTGTAGCGCCAAACCGGGCGACGCGTCGGGTAATGCCTGACGCGTTAATCGGCCGCGCGCCGGTCCCGCGCGATCACCGCCAAGGTCTCGCCCAGCACAGCGTCGGCAGTGGCGATCGCCTGCGGCAGATGCGGGATCAGGGACGATAATTCCTGGTCGAGCCCATCGCGGGCGGCCGATTCCATCTTCTCGGCCAGCACGCACAAGGCATCGAGCCGGGCCGATGCGGCGAGACCGGCCAATCGATGCGCGGCGGCGGCGATCCGCGCTGCATCGCCCAGCGCGATCGCCGCCGCCAGGGCAGCGTCCGACTGGGCCAACGAGCCGCGCGCCGTTTCCAGAAGGCGCGCAGCGACGTCCGGCCCCAGATCCTCGACCAGCCGGGAGAGTCCGGTCGGCGGGGACTCCGGAAAGACCGTGTCGCCGACACCGAGCATGGGCACGAGCGCCTGGAGCAACTGCTCGATCACCACCGGCTTGATCACCACCCCGTCCATGCCGGCGTCGCGGCAGATGGCGAGATCTTCCGGTCGCGCATTGGCGGTGACGCCCAGGACCGGCACCCGGGGCCCGCAGCCACCCTGACTACGCAGACGACGCGTCGTCTCGATACCGTCGAGATCGGGCATCCGCACGTCCATGAGCACGGCATCGACGTCCATGCGGTTCAGGATGTCGAGCGCGCCTTCGCCCCCGGCGGCCTCGACCACGACCGCACCGCGGGCCCGCAACAGTTCGCCCAGCAGGAACCGATTGGCCGGTTCGTCGTCGACCACCAGGATGCGCCGTCCGGCGACATCGGCCATGGCGGTCGCCGATGGCGGCGACATCGCACGATCGAGCGCCACCGGCAGGGCAACCCAGAAGCAGCTGCCTTCGCCCAACCGGCTGGCGACCCCGACGTCGCCGCCCGACAGCCGGGCCAGACGGCGGCAGATCGCGAGCCCCAGGCCGGTGCCGCCGAAGCGCCGCCTGATCGACGGGTCGGCCTGGACGAAGGGCTCGAAGACGATCGCCTGCTGCTCCGGTCCGAGACCGATGCCGGTATCGACGATCTCGAGCCGCAGCATCGGCCCGGCCCCCGCTGTCGCCGGCCGCAGCCCGCCGCGCACGACGATGCCGCCGCGCTCGGTGAATTTCACAGCATTGCCGATCAGGTTGAGCAGGATCTGCCGCAGACGGCTTTCATCGCCGACCAGCGTGTCCGGCAGCGCACCATCGAGCATGGCGACCAGGTCGAGCGCCTTGGCGCCGGCGTCCGGCAGGACCAGCGCCACCACGTCCTCGACGATCTGGCGCGGCCGGAACCGGGTCACCGTCGGCTCGGCCTGGCCGGCATCGACGCCGGCGAAATCCAGGATGTCGTCGATCGTGACCTGCAACGTGCGGCCGGCGACGGCGATGATGTCGACACAGCGCCGCTGCATCCGGTCGAGCGCCGTGTCGGACAACAGGCGAATGGCACCGATGGTCGTATGGATCGGCGTGCGCAATTCGTGGCTGATGGTCGACAGGAAATCGGACTTGGCCCGGCTCGCCGCGTCCGCTTGCGCCAGCGCCGCGCGCAGATCGTCGGCCTGCCCCGCCAGGCGCGCGGCGAGCCCTTCGTTCTTGAGGCGCAACGCGAAGGCATGGGCATAGACCCGCCCGATATTGGCGCCTTGCACGGCCAACGCCAGGGCCAGCACCGCCGTCGTCACTGCCATGCCCGTCTGGAAGGCACCCCCGTCCATCGACAGTCGGATCGACAGCAGCGGCAGGCATGGCGCCAACGAACAGAAATAGGCGGTCGGGAAGGTCGAGAGCACGCCGGCACCCGCCGTGTTGAGCACGCAGATCGCCAGGATCAGTATCGCTTGCGGTTCGATCTCGCCCGGTACGAAGAACAGGAACGCGCTGAGTCCCCAGACCGCCCCGGTCGCGAACGAGCCCAGGACGGCGGCCGCTTTCCACGGGCGCGTCGCCGTCCCGAGGTCCCTGCGGTAAAAGCGCGAGGTCAGCAGCAGGCGGGCGCCGAGGATCACGAGTTGGATCGCCAGCCACGCCCAGACCGTCGTCCGGTCGAGCCGCCCGCCGATCGACCAGATCACCAGGAACGCGGCGATCAGATTTCCGCTGAGCACGGTCGGCAAGGCGGCGAAATAGGCCGTGAGCTGGGCCGCCACCAACGCCGCGGCGTCGACAGCCGCTTCATCCCTCCCGGCCGGTTCGGCAACCCGCGGCATCGTCTCTCCCCTGGTGTGGAACTCGCTGAATGATCGTACGATAGTATGGGGGATCCTCGGCAAACGAGCGATCGTTCCGGTGATGGTTCGGGAACGTTACTTTTACGTTTGGCCGTCATAGTGGCGAGTACAATGTTCAACAAGCCCGCCGCGCCGCGGGAAATCCGGTGCTTCCATTGATTGCGGCCTGATGCGACGCACGGGCAGAGAGGACAATTTGCGCATGCCGTTGGTTCGCCTGCCCCGGACAACCATCGCTCTTTGCGCCGTCGCTCTCGCCGCCCTGGCCGTCATCGTGCTGTCGGGCTGGTTCGCCGTCGAATCCCGCACCATCGCGCTCGCCAATGCCGGCATCGCCGAGCGCAACCTGGCCCGCGCGCTGACCCAGAACGCCGATCGCGCCATCGAGGGCACCAACATCGTGCTGCGCACGAGCGTCGACCTGGTGGAGCAGGCCGGCCTCAAGACCTTCAGCGAAGACACGCTCCATGCGTTCCTGCAGGAACGGTCGGACGGGCTGCTCGCGATCAAGTCGCTGATCGTCACCGACGCCGACGGCCATCTGCTGGCCGATTCGGAAGCCTACAACGTCACGGCCGTATCGGTCGCCGACCGCGACTTCTTCAGGGCGCACCGGGATACGGTCCTCAACGATTATTTCGTAGGTGCTCCGGCCCATTCCCGGCTCGACGGCCAATGGACCTTCGCCATCAGCCGCCGCATCAACAACCCCGACGGCAGTTTTGCGGGCATCGTCGTCGCCGACGTCGACCTCAGCTATTTCAAGCTGTTCTACGACACGATCGACGTCGGCACCGCCGGCCGCATCGCGCTCATGCGCGCCGACGGCACGATACTGACCGAAAAGCCCTACGAGGCCGGCGCGACCGGCTCGCACTATGTCGACGATCCGGACTATCAGGCCCATGTGGCCGCGGTCGAATTCAACACGTTCCGCGCGGCCGGGCCGGACGAGGTCGAGCGGCTGGTGACCTACCATCGGTCCGAGGATGGCCGTTTCGTCATCGCGGTGGCCCTGCCGGTGGCGAGCGTGCTGGCGGACTGGCAGCGCGACACTGCCCGCAACATGGAGATCGCCGGCACGGTCGGCCTGGTCATCCTGCTGCTGGGCATCGCGCTGTGGCGGCAGTATCGCCGATCGGAAGCGGCGACGCGCGAGGCGGCGGCCGCGGCGGCCGTGACTCTCGAAAAGAACGCCATCCTGACCACGATCCTGCAGAACCTGCCGGACGGCATCCGGGTGCTGGACCGCGACTTGAAGCTGGTTGCCTGGAACGACGTCGTGTTCGACGTGCTGGCGCTGGACCGCGACACGGTGCTGACGGCAGCGGATCCCAGCCGGACGATGCGGCGCCTGATCGCCCAGCGGGGCGCGGTCGAACCCATCGATGCCAACCGGGTGAACGAGCGGCTGATCCGCGAGGAAACCCGCATCCGGGCCGGCAAGCCGATCCGGTTCGAGCGCCAGCAGGTCGACGGCAGCTGGATCGAGGTGCGCGCCCATCCCATGCCGGACGGCGGTGAGGTCGCGATCGTGCGCGACATCAGCGAGCGCAAGCAGCGCGAGATGGAGGTCGAGGAGGCACGGCGGCGGCTCGAACGGCAAGCGATGGATTTGATCGCGGCATCCGGCGAGCTGACCATCGCGCGCGCCGAGGCCGAAGCCGCGCGCGCCCATGCCGAGGCCGCGAACCAGGCGAAGTCCGAGTTCCTCGCCAACATGAGCCACGAGATCCGCACGCCGATGAACGGCGTGCTGGGCATGGCGAGCCTGCTGCTGTCGAGCGGCCTCGACCTCGAGCAGCAATCTTTCGCCGAGGCGATCCAGGCATCGGGTGAGAACCTGCTGGCCATCATCAACGACATTCTCGACATCTCGAAGCTGGAAGCCGGCCGGGTCGAGCTCGACGCCATCGACTTCAATCTGGAAGCGCTGGTCGAAGGCGTGGTCGAGATCGTGGCGCCCAGGGCGACCGAAAAGCGATTGCAGCTGGGCGCGCTGGTCCATCCAACGGCCAAGGGCGATTTCCGCGGCGACCCGAACCGGCTGCGCCAGGTGCTGACCAACCTGGTCGGCAACGCGGTCAAATTCACCGAGGCCGGCAGTGTCACGATCGAGGTCGCGACCGTCGCGGTCGACGACGACGCCTGCATCATCCGCCTGGAAGTGAGCGACACCGGCATCGGGATTTCCGAGGACGCGCGCGCCCACCTGTTCCAGAAATTCAGCCAGGCCGACACGTCGATCACCCGCCGGTTCGGCGGCACCGGCCTTGGCCTCGCAATCTCCCAGCAACTGGTCGAGCTGATGGGCGGCTCGATCGATATGACGAGCGGGCCGAACGGCTCGACCTTCTGGTTTACCGTCCGGCTCGATCGCGCCCAGGCGCCGGTCGAACAGCGCACGGCGCCGACCGTGCCGCTCGACGGCAAGCGCGTGCTCGTGGTCGACGACCTGGCGCTCAACCGACGCATCTTCCGCGGCCAGCTCGAAGGCTGGGGCCTGACCGTGATGGAAGCGGAGGACGGATTTGCGGCGCTCGCGATGATCGAGCGTGCCGGTGCCGCCCGCATCTCGTTCGATTTCGTCGTGGCCGACCAGCATATGCCCGGCATGCTCGGCGAGGAGTTGGCCGAACGGATCCGCGCCCGGCCCGACCTGTTCCATGGCCATATCGTGCTCGCATCCTCCATCGGCCTGAAGCCCAGAACCCACGGCGATCGGCTGCTCGCCGACGTGGCGCTGGTGAAGCCGATCAAGGCACGCGCGCTCCAGGACTGCCTGATGGACTTGGCCGCCGGCAAGGTGCCGACCGCCGGCGTCAACCGAGACATCGACCTGCCCGCACCGGCACCGCCGGGCGCCGAGACCGGAAGGCGCATCCTGCTGGTCGAGGATAATGCCATCAACCAGAAGGTCGCCCGCGCGCTGCTGGAGCGGGCGGGCTACCGGGTCGATGTGGCGATCCAGGGCGCCGACGCCCTCGCCCGTATCGAGGCGGAGCGCTACGACATCGTGCTGATGGACATCCAGATGCCGGTGATGGACGGGATCGAGACGACCCGGCACATCCGCGCCCGCGCCGACGACAAGGCGAACCTGCCGATCGTCGCCATGACCGCCAACGCCATGGAGGGCGCCCGCGAGGAATATCTCGCCGCCGGCATGGACGACTATATCTCGAAACCGATCGACTCCCGGCTGATGCTCGAGCTGATCGACCGGCTGGCGGGCAACGGTCGTCCGCCCATGATCGACGCTCCGTCGACGACCAGGCGGCGCAAGGCGAAGGCCAAGTCCGCCGACCTGCCGGTACTCGACGAGGCGCACCTGGAGTCGATCCGGCAAGTCCTGGCGCCCCGCGAATTCCTCGACCTGATCGGCGCTTTCGTCGCCGGCGCCGCCGAGCGGGTCGCCCAGATCGAACGACTGGTGGACGCCGGCGATTTCCCCGCGATCTTCCGCGAGGCGCACGACATGGTCTCGACCGCCGGCAATTTCGGCGCCCGGCGGGTCGAACGCGCCGCCCGACACCTCGAGGCCGCTGCCCGGAACCAGGATCGCGCTGCCCTGGAGAGCATCGCCATCGAACTCCAGCACGAAGCCGCCGTCGCCCTGGGCGCCCTGCGCGAACAGGTGATGGGCGTGCCGGCCTGATGCCGTTCCCATCTCTATTCGTTACTACCCCATTGCATCCGACGCCGGTCTGGGGATGATGCTTTCCTAAGACCAAAGACGGGGATGGGGGGCGACGTGAAGCGCATACCGGCTTGCCGGACTGGATCGGCATGAGCGGCGTGCCCCTGGCTGAGGTGCGGACGGTCGCTGCGACCGTGCCGGCCGCCCTGGCGTTCGAGCGCGTCACCTGCCGCTTCGCGAACCGGCAGCGCAAGGGCGAGAGCTATGTGGCGCTCGATGGCATCGGGCTGACCGTCGGCGAGGGCGAGTTCGTCTCCGTCGTGGGCCCGACAGGCTGCGGCAAGTCGACCCTGCTCAATCTGGCTGCCGGCCTGCTGCGGCCGAGCGAGGGCAAGGTCACCGCATTCGGCGCCCCGATCGACGGTCCGAACCGCCGCGCCGGCTACCTGTTCCAGTCGGATGCCCTGTTTCCTTGGTCTTCCGCCCTCGACAACGTGACGGCCGGCCTGTGTTTTCGCGGCACCGACCCGGCCGAGGCGCGAGCCAAGGGCGAGGATTGGCTGGTCCGGACCGGCCTCAAGGGTTTCGGCGGCTACTACCCGCACCAGATGTCCGGCGGCATGCGCAAGCGCGTGGCGCTGGCGCAGACCCTGATCCTCGACCCGGACATCGTGCTGATGGACGAGCCGTTCTCGGCACTCGACGTCCAGACCCGGCAGATGATGGAGAACGAACTGCTGGACCTGTGGGCCGCCAGGCGCAGTTCGGTGCTGTTCATCACCCACGACCTGGAAGAAGCGATCTCGATGAGCGACCGGGTGCTGCTGCTGTCCGCCGGACCCGCCTCGCGCATCATCGGCGAATACCCGATCGACCTGCCCCGGCCACGCGACGTGTCCGAGATCCGCCTGACCCCCGACTTCCTGGATCTGCACCGGCGCATCTGGAACGACCTCAAGGCCGAAGTGATGAAGTCCTACGAGCAGGCCCGCCGTGGCTGACGCCGCCTGGAAAGGATCGGGCACGATCGGCCGCGCGCCGTTGTTCGGCCTGCGCGCCGCGGTGCTGATCGCCGTGCTGGGCTTCTGGCACCTGGGCGGCAGGCTGGGGTTCCTCGACCCGTTCTTCTTCGCGACGCCGATCGACGTGATCGCGCGGACCTGGACCGACCTCGGTACGGTCGACATCTACCGGCACCTGTGGATCACCACGATCGAAACGCTGCTCGCCTTTGCGATCGGCACGATCGGCGGCATCGCCGTGGGTTTCTGGCTGGGGTTGGCCCCGCTCGCCTCGCTCGTGTTCGATCCCTACATCAAGGCGGCGAACGCCCTGCCCCGCGTCGTGCTCGCGCCGATCTTCGCGCTATGGCTCGGGCTCGGCATCTGGTCCAAGGTGGCGCTGGGTGTCAGTCTGGTGTTCTTCATCGTGTTCTTCAACGTCTACCAGGGCATCAAGGAGGTGAGCCCCGTCGTGCTCGCCAACGCCCGCATGCTGGGCGCCTCGCGCCGGCAGCTGCTACGCGCTGTCTACCTGCCCTCGGCCCTATCCTGGGTATTCTCAAGCCTGCATACCGCGGTCGGTTTCGCGCTCGTCGGCGCGGTGGTCGGCGAATACCTGGGATCCGCCGCGGGCCTGGGCTATCGCATCCACCAGGCCGAGGGCGTGTTCGACACGGTCGGCGTGTTTTCCGGCATGCTGATCCTGACCATCTTCGTGATCCTGGTCGATGCCGGGGTCAGCTTCGTCGAAAACCGGTTCCTGGTCTGGCGCCCCGATGCGGGCGGACGACCGGACGCGGCATGAACCAAGAGACTTTTCTGGGGAGGAAAGCGATGAACATCAAGACGGGCGTGGCCCTGGGGCTGCTGGCGCTGATCGCGGGCGGCGCCGCCCGGGCGGCCGACGTGGAAAAGCCGGACCTGAAGCTGTCGGTCGGCGGCAAGGCGCTGCTGTATTACCTGCCGCTGACCGTCGTCGAGCGGCTGGGCTACTTCAAGGATGCCGGCCTCAACGTCGAGATCTCGGACTTCGCCGGCGGCTCCCAGAGCCTGCAGGCGCAGATCGGCGGCAGCGTCGACATCACGACCGGCTCCTACGAGCACACCATCCAGATGCAGGCCCAGGGCAAGCCGCTGGTCGCCGTCGTCGACCTCGGCCGCTATCCGGGCATCGCCCTCGGCATCGCAAAGTCCCGGGTCGCCGAATACAAGTCGTTCAAGGATCTGAAGGGCATGAAGATCGGCGTGACCGCGCCGGGCTCCTCGACCAATTTCATGGTCAGCTACCTGATGATCAAGGCCGGCTTGAAGCCCGAGGACGCGAGCTTCATCGGCGTCGGCGGCGGTGCCTCGGCGGTGGCCGCGATGCGCCATGGCCAGCTCGACGCGATCTCGAACACCGACCCGGTCATGAGCGAGCTGGAGACCGCCGGCGACGTGCAGATCGTCGCCGACAGCCGGACCGCCGCCGGCTCGAACACGGTATATGGCGGGGCCTCGCCGGCGGCCGTGCTCTACATGAAGCCCGAGTTCATCAAGGCCAATCCCAAGACGACCCAGGCGCTGGTCGATGCCTTCGTGCGCGGGCTGCACTGGATGCAGGTCCATTCGCCGGAAGAGATCGCCGCCCTGATGCCGCCGAACTACCAGGGCGATAACAAGGCGCTCTATGTGACTGCGATCAAGAAATCGATGGCGATCTATTCGCCCGACGGCCGGTTCGATCCAGCAGCGACCGCCAATACCCTGAAGGTGCTGCAGGTGTTCGACGACAAGGTCAAGGCCGCGACGATCGATCTTTCCAAGACCTACGACGAGACTTTCGTCGACCAGGCCGCCAAGGATGTGAAGCAATGACCGACAAGATGATTTCGCGCCGCCTGTTCAACGGCGGCGTGGCGGCCCTGGGTGCGCTCGGCACGATGAAGCTCGCGGCGCCTGCGATCGTCCGGGCCGAGGCGGCCAAGCTCAAGGTCGGCGTGCTGCTGCCGCGCTCGGGCCTGCTGGCCCAGGCCGGCCAGGCCTGCCAGCGCGGCGCCGACATCGCGCCCAAGCTGCTGGCCGACATGGGCGTCCAGATCGAGATCCTGAGCGCCGACACGGAATCGAGCGTCGACGTCGCCCGCGCGCGGACCGAGAAGCTGATCCAGGACGGCGCCAACGTGATCGTCGGCGCGTTCGACAGCGGCCAGACCATCGCGGCCCTGCAGGTGTGCGAGCAGCATGGCGTGCCGCTGGTCATCAATGTGGCATCCGCCCCGCCGATCACCGAGCAGGGCTACAAGACCGTGTTCCGCAACTTCCCGACCTCGGGCGCGCTCGTGAAGAACGGCCTGGCATTGATGAAGGACCTGTTCCAGGCGAGCGGTACCACGCCCAAGACCGCCGTGTTCCTCTATGCCAACGACACGTTCGGCCAGGCCAACAAGGCGGCGATCGACGCGATCCTGCCCGGGCTCGACATGCCGTTCAAACTGGTCGAGAGCATCTCGTACGACCCCAACGCCCAGGACCTGGCGGTCGAAGTGTCGAAGGCCAAGGCGACCGGCGCTGACGTGGCGCTCGTGACCACGCGCTCCAAGGACGCGATCATGATGGTGCGCGAGATGGTCAAGCAGCGCTGGGAGCCGATGGGCCTGATCAGCCCGGGCAGCCCGGGCATGTATGACGAGCAGTTCTACAAGACGCTGGGCAAATACGCCGACTACGCCATCACCATGGTGCCCTGGTACGATCCCAAGAGCGAGATGGCGCACCAGGTCGAGGCTGCGTTCAAAGCGCAATTCCCGAACGACCGGTTCGAAGGCTACGCCTTCAACGTGGGTTTCACCTTCGAGGCGATC
Organism: Aliidongia sp.; assembly: GCF_035943795.1. Taxonomy (NCBI): domain Bacteria; kingdom Pseudomonadati; phylum Pseudomonadota; class Alphaproteobacteria; order Rhodospirillales; family Dongiaceae; genus Aliidongia; species Aliidongia sp. Next base: position 24,381 of record NZ_DASZBY010000143.1, read on the forward strand.
CTGGTCGCGGCCGATGCGTTCAAGCGCGCGGGCTCGGCCGATCCGGCGGCTTTGCTGGCGGCACTGCGGACCACTCACATCGAAAAGCACATGATGGTGGGCGATCCGATCAGCTTCGACGCCAAGGGCCAGAACAATGGCGTGGGTTCGGCCGCGATCCAGAACCGCGGCCAGAAACCGGTCGTGATCCTGCCCGCATCGGCGGCCCAGGAAAAACCCACCTTCCCGGTGCCGGCCTGGTCGAAACGGACGTAACTTTCAGGGCCGACCGAGCGCGCGCAGCGTCCAGCGGCCGGCGTTGTGGCGCAGGTCGGCGATCGACAGGGGCTCGACGTCGATCCGCCAGAACGCCGACGGCGGGGCGCCCAGGGCATGGACGACGGCGGCGCGGATCACGGCGGGGTGGGTGACCCCGACCGTGTGGCCGGTCTCCGGACCGGCGTCGAGCCAGGCGCCGACCCGTCGCAGCAAGTCGAGGATCGATTCGCCGCCATGGGGAGCCACGGCCGGATCGGCGATCCACGCCGCCGCGCCCTCGGGATCGGCGGCACCAATGTCCCCGAGGCTGCGGCCCCGCCAGGTGCCGTAGTCGCAGTCGCGCAGGGCCGGCTCGACGATCGCGGGTCCCACGGCCTCGGCCGTCTGCCGCGCCCTGAGTTCGGGCGCGCTCAGCAGCCGGTCGAGACGGCCTGGCACGGGAAGCGACGTAAGCCCGACCGGATCGATCGGCTCGTCGGCCGGAAACGCAATCTCGCCCCCACGCGCCAGGGCCGCATGGCACAGCAGGGTCAATCTCATAGACATGTCAGACCGGTCCTTTCGCCGACGGCGGTATTCCAATTTGAATTTCCGGGATGGGGTGGATTCTGGCGCTTCCGCTTGGCGCTACACTCAGCGAACCCTCGGCGTGGCTTCGTGCGCCAGAACAGACTGTCAACCGCAACCTGAGGAAATAGCGAATGCCGAATGATGATCGCCCCAAGATCATTTACAGGAGGACGCCGGAATCAGCAGCCATGCTGGCAAACGTCAAGCGAGCGATGGCGATCACCGCCACACTCAACCGTTTGACGTTCAACGATGCGGACGAAATTCGGGCCTTATTCAGTGAACTTGTCGGTAAAATGGTCGACGAGAGCTTTCTGCTGATCCCCCCGTTTTATACTGCTGGTGGAGACGAAATCCGCGTCGGACATAATGTCTTCATCAATCAGAACTGCACTTTCTATGACCTTGGCGGCCTCGACATCGCGGACGATGTGATGATCGGGCCGAACGTGAGCATCATCACCTCGGGCCATCCTCTTGAACCCTCGCAGCGACGTGCCGCCACAATCGGAAAGCCCATCGTGATCGAGAAAGGCGTATGGATCGCGGCCGGCGCGACCATCATCGGTGGCGTAACAGTAGGCGAGAATTCGGTCGTCGCGGCGGGCGCGGTAGTCACCAAGGACGTTCCCGCCAACACCCTTGTCGCAGGAAATCCGGCCCGGGTCATTCGCTCGGTCGGCGAAGACTGAAGGGACGGACGATCGCAAGGCTGGTTCCGGAAATTCAGACTGGGAAATCACCATCGGCCATGGTCAACGCGTAAGCCACGGGATTTGGCCGTCTTCGCCGGAGGCCCATGCGGGACTTCGCGAGGGACGGCGCGCAGGGCTGGTGGCCGTTGTGATCGTGGCGGTGCTGATCGTCGCCTTCGGCTTGGCTGCCATTCGATGTCAACTGAGGCATTACCCGGCCGACCAGTTGATTGACACTCTCGTCCGTCACCCTCTACCATCGGGATCGGAAATTCCGAAGTGAGGAAGCCGGTGCAAGCCCGGCACGGTCGCGCCACTGTGATCGGCAGCCCGCCGAAAGTCAGACCTTCCTTCGCCCTTCTCATTCGAACGGGACGCGTCATCCCCGGAGGCACCATGGCCCATATCACCGTCGAACCGGTCTCGATCCCCGTCATTCCCGTCCGCGAACTGCTGCCTTGGGCGATCCTGGGCGGGTTGCTGATGCTGCTGGCGATCTATTTCGTGGGCTCGGAACAGGGCGCCACGTCGCTGATCAAGGGCATGTACGTGCACGAATTCGTCCATGACGGCCGCCACCTGCTGGGCTTTCCCTGCCACTGAGGCAACCCCCACAATCCTCTGGGCCGGACCTGATCCGGCCATCCACGCGGGGAAGCAACGATCTCCTGCTCCCGGCGACATTCAGGCGGAACCGCGTGGATCCCCGGGTCGAGTCCGGGGATGACGGAAAATATAACGGTGTCCTGCCGCCTTCCGCGAGGAAGATGGGCAACAAGGAAAGCCTGATCTCATGGTTGGATCGCTCATCCTGCGGGGACTGCTCGTCGGGCTCGTCGCCGGCCTGCTGGCGTTCGGCTGCGCCAAATTCATCGGCGAGCCTCAGGTCGACCGGGCCATCGCCTTCGAAGCCCAGTTGGATGCGGCCAAGGGCGAGGCGCCCGATCCGGAGATCGTCAGCCGCGAAGTGCAGAGCACGGTCGGCCTGCTGACCGGCGTGCTGGTCTATGGCACCGCGATCGGCGGGTTGTTCGCCCTGGTTTTCGCCTTCGCCTCAGGCCGGGTCGGCCGGATCGGTCCGCGCGGCCTGTCGGCGCTGCTGTCGCTGGCGGGCTTCCTCGCGATCATTCTCGTGCCGCAGATCAAGTACCCGGCAAATCCGCCGTCGGTCGGCGATCCCGAGACGATCGGCCATCGCACCGCCTTGTTCTTCATCATGATCTCGATCTCGATCGCCAGCATGGTCGCCGCGATCAATCTGGGCCTGCGCCTCAAGGCTCGCTTGGGCGGCTGGAACGCCAGCCTGGCGGCGGCGGCCGCCTTCGTTCTCGTCATCGCCCTGGTGCAGTCGTTGCTGCCGGACATCAGCGAGGTGCCAGAGGATTTCCCCGCCATCGTCCTCTGGCGCTTCCGCGAAGCCTCGCTCGCCATTCATATCGTGCTGTGGGGCGGCATCGGGCTGGGCTTCGGCTGGCTGACCGAGCGCAGCGCCGGCCGGCGGTTCCAATTCCGGCCAGCCCGGGCGCATTGAAAAAAGCCACCTGAACCCGCGAATTATCGCGTTGGATTCGTCGGGATCTTCGCCAGGATCCCCCGCCTGAACGGCTCCGGCCGCTCGCTGCGCGGCAGGTCGCCGGTTTCGCTCGCGGCATATTGGGCGGCGAGGTCGAGCGCCGCCGCCGCGGTCTCCATAGTCGGCTGTTTGTCGCCGAACAGGTAGCTGGGCTTGCCCGGCGCGGACAGCGCCACGGTACATGCCCGGTCGCAGCCGCTCATGCATTCGACCGGATGCAGCGCCACATCGGCCCGGCCGTCCCAGCGGCGATAGAGCGTCTCGACCGCCGCGAACAGCTTGGCGCCGTCGCGCGGTGCGGCCGGGTCCGTGCCCGGCGGCCGGCAGGTCGTGCAGACATGCAGGACGTGCCGGACCGCGCTCATGCCGACTGGCGCGCCCGATCGAACATCGACCAGACGCCGTCCGCGCCGTCCCAGCTGCCCTTGCTGGCGCCCTTGGAATATTCGGTTGCGCGTTGCTCGAAGAAATTGGCGTGCTCGACCCCGTTCAGGATCTCGACCAGCCACGGCAGCGGATGCGGCTGGATCTGGCGGTAGCCGCTTTCCTCGACCGCGAAATAGCCGAACACCGGACGCAGCTTGAGCTGGGTCAGACGCCAGTCCGCGATGTAGCGGACATAGGCCTTGATGTCCTCCGGCGTCATGCCGTCGATATGGCCCAGGCTGAACGCCAGCTCGACGAAGCGTTCTTCCAGCCCGACCATGGTCTTGGCGACGTCGATGATGTCGTCGCGCACGGCGGCCGTCACCGCCCCCGTCTCGCGGTGCCATTCGTGGAACAGGCGGATGATGCCTTCGCAATGCAGGCTCTCGTCACGCACCGACCAGCTGACGATCTGGCCCATGCCGTTCATCTTGTTGTGGCGCGGGAAGTTCAGCAGCATCGCGAAGCTGGCGAACAGCGACATGCCTTCGGTGAAGGCGCCGAACATGGCCAGCGTGCGCGCCACGTCGCCGACCGTGCCCACGCCGAACGTGTGCATGTAGTCGGCCTTGGCCTTCATCTCGTCATAGTCGCGGAAGGCCTCGAACTCCGCCTGCGGCATGCCGAGCGTCTTCAACAGCAGCGCATAGGCGTCGATATGCACCGTCTCCATGTTGGTGAAGGCGGCCATCATCATCTGCACTTCCAGCGGCTGGAAGATCGGGATGTAGCGCTTCAGGTAATTGTCGCCGACCTCGACGTCCGACTGGGTGAAGAAGCGGAAGATCTGGGTCAGCAGGTTACGCTCGGCCCCGGTCACCCGGTCCGAGGCCCAGTCGCGGATGTCGGACCCGAGCGGCACTTCCTCACCCATCCAATGGGTCTGCTGCTGGCGCTTCCAGAATTCATAGGCCCAGGGATAGCGGTTGACGTCGTAGGTGCCGGTCGCGGTCAGGAGGCCGACCTTGCCGGTGCCGATGAGCGTGCGCGGGTCGAGCTGGATCAGGCTGCTCATTGACATGCCAGGCACTCCTCGTAGTCGCGTCGTTCGACCGGCGCCTCGATGCGCTCGGCCTTGTCCTGGGCACCGGCGAAACCGGCGCGGCTCAACGACTTGGAGCGGCAATAATACAGGCTCTTCACGCCACGCTTCCAGGCCGACCAATGCAGCATGTGCAGGTCCCATTTATCGATGTCGGCCGGCAGGTAGAGGTTGACCGACTGGCTCTGGCAGATGAATGGCGCGCGGTCGGCGGCGAACTCGATGATCCAGCGCGGGTCGATCTCGAACGCGGTGCGGAAGATCGATTTCTCATCGTCGCTGAGGAATTCCAGATGCTGGACCGAGCCTTCCTGCTCGACGATCGACTGCCAGGTCTCCGGCGTGTCGGCGCCCTTGTCGGCCAAGAGCTTGGTCAGGTACGGGTTGCGCACGACGAAGGCGCCGCTGAGCGTCTTGTGGTTGTAGACGTTGGCCGGGATCGGCTCGATGCAGGCGCTGGTGCCGCCGCAGATGATGCTGATCGACGCGGTCGGCGCGATTGCCAGCTTATGGCTGAACCGCGCCTGCATGCCGCGCTCGGCGGCATCCGGACAGGCGCCGCGTTCAGCCGCCAGCTCGACCGAGGCCGCATCGGCCTCGCGCCGGATCTTCTTGAAGATGCGCAGGTTCCACGACTTGGCGAGCGCACTTTCGAACGGAATGCCGCGCTGCTGCAGCAGGGAATGGAAGCCCATGACGCCAAGGCCGACCGACCGTTCGCGCATCGCCGAATAGCGGGCGTGCGCCATGCTATCGGGGGCGACGGTGATGAAATGGGTCAGCACATTGTCGAGGAAGCGCATCACGTCCTCGATCAGGCCCGGCTCCTCGGCCCACTCGTCCCAGGTCTCGACGTTCATCGAGGCCAGGCAGCAAACGGCCGTGCGTTCCTCATCGCGATGATCCATGCCGGTCGCGAGCGTGATCTCGCTGCACAGGTTCGAGGTCGTGACCTTGAGGCCCAGTTCGCGCTGGTGCTTCGGCAGGGCGCGATTGACCGAATCGATGAACAGCAGGTACGGCTCGCCGGTCTGCAGCCGGGTCTCGAGCACGCGCTGCCACAGCTGACGGGCATCGACCTCGCGCATGGTCTCGCCCGACTTCGGGCTGCGCAGGGCGAACGACTTGCCGTCGCGCACCGCATCCATGAACTCGTCGGTGACGTTGATCCCGTGGTGCAGGTTGAGGCCCTTGCGGTTGAAATCGCCGGACGCCTTGCGGATCTCCAGGAATTCCTCGATCTCCGGGTGATGGATGTCGAGATAGACCGCGGCCGAGCCGCGGCGCAGCGAGCCCTGGCTGATGGCGAGCGTCAGCCCGTCCATGACATGGATGAACGGGATGATGCCCGACGTCTCGCCCGCGCCCTTGACCGCTTCGCCGATGGAGCGGACCTGGCCCCAATAGGTGCCGATGCCACCGCCGTTCGAGGCCAATGCGACGTTCTCGTTCCAGGTATTGACGATGCCGTCGAGCGAATCGGGAACGGAATTGAGGAAGCAGGAAATCGGCAGGCCGCGCGTCGTGCCGCCGTTCGACAGGATCGGCGTCGCCGGCATGAACCACAGGCGCGAGATCGCGTCGTACAGCCGCTGGGCGTGGCGCACGTTGTCGGCGAAGGCACAGGCGACGCGGGCGAACATGTCCTGGTAGCTCTCGCCCGGCAGCAGGTAGCGATCACGCAGGGTCGCCTTGCCGAACGCGGTCAGCAGGTCGTCGCGGGCCCGGTCGAGCGTGAGGTCGGCGGGCTTCGGCTGCTGGAACAAGGGGCCGCCCATCGGCGCGTGGCGCACCGGCTCGGCCGGGACCGGTGCCGGCTCGGCCGGTTGCGGGCGCTTCGGTTCAGGCTGCTGCGATCCGGCAAGTTCAACGAGATTTCCGTCGCGGTCGAAATCGAAAGCAAGCGCTGACATCGGGTTCCCCATGCTTGAAACGAACGGGGTTCGAATCGGACGCCTTGCCCTGAGCGGCCCGACGGATGCCGGGACGGGGAGCATGCGACCGCCGGGACACCCCGCCCGCGGACGTATTCTTCAGCCACGGCAGGTTTCCTGGCTCGCGGGTCGCTGCGACTGTCTGGCCTTCCCGGCACCCGCTGGCGCCAGTGACGCGTATCGACAACCGCTCACCGCTTACAGTTGCGGGGGCAGCGCCGGCCTTGTCGCCCAGCGACGCACCGGCTTCCCTCAACCCCAGATCTTGCGATCCGAAGCACCGTGACTGTCTAGATTTAGCGCCAAACCGATGACTCGCGTCAAGGAATGTTTCGTCGGATCAGCACCCTGCCGACGCGCCTTGACGGCAGCGATACCCGTCCGGGTCAAACCCTGGTCGGGCCGAAATAGCGACTGGGCGTCGACCCGAGCGTGCGGCGGAACATAGCGGTGAAGGCGCTGGGGCTGTCGTAGCCCAGGTCCTGGGCGACCAGGGTTACCGACTGGCCCTCGGCCAGGCGCGCCAGCGCCTCGATCAGGCGAACCTGCTGGCGCCAGGTGCCGAAACTCATGCCGGTCTCGGCGCGGAACAGACGGGCGAGCGTGCGGGCCGACGCGCCGACCGAGCCCGCCCATACTTCCAGCACCTCGTCGCGCGCCGGGTCGTCGATCAGCGCCCGGCAGATCGCGAGCAGCCGCGGGTCGCGCGGCAGCGGCGCGTGCAGCGGCACGACCGGCACGGAACGCAGCTCGACCAGCACCAGGGCCGCGATCAGCGCCGCGCGTCCCGTCGGGTCCAGGCTATCGGGCGCGTAATCGGTCGCCGCCAGGATCAACTCGCGCAGCAGCGGCGCCACCTCGATCACGCCGCAGCGGGTCGGCAAGCTCGCCGACGCGTCTTTGGCGATATAGAGCGTGCGCATGGCGACCGGGCCGGACATGCGGATCTCGTGCGGCTCGCCAGAGGGCACCCAGACCGCCCGGTGGGTCGGCACGACCCAGGTGCCGTCGCGCGTGGTCACCCGCATCACGCCCGAGACCGCATAGACCAGCTGTGCCCGCTCGTGCGCATGCTCGCCGATCGAATGACCCGGCGGAAAATCCTTGGCCATGGCGACGACCTTGACCGGCGCGCGCTGATAGTCGTTGGGGTCGGTGCTGTGGGGCATGTCTCAGGCTCGGCCAGTATCGGGGCGACTGCAAGAGCGATCGATACCGGGATCCGCTTCGCCAATTGCGGGAGCGCACTGCACAAGGCCCGCGGCGGTTTTGAGCGAAACGGCCGGTCTCATTCCGGATCGGCGCGACGGCCCGACGGATCAAAGAGGCCCGCAGGGACCGAGACCTCTCCAACCCTCGCACGATCTGCTAGAAGAGTCCGGAGGCTTCCCGGGAGAGTACCGATGACCAACTCCGACACGGCGCTCAGCCAGAACCTGGAATTCTATCGCGCGATCGGCGCGCGCGACCTGTCGGCCATGGATCGGCTGTGGGCGCGCGACGTGCCGGTCAGCTGCATCCACCCCGGCTGGCCCGTGGTCCATGGCCGCGCCCTGGTGCTGCAGAGCTGGCGCGCCATCCTGACCGGGCCGAAACCGCCGCAGATCCTGTGCTACGAAGAGGACGCGACGATCTACGACGGGCTGGCGGTGGTGACCTGCGAGGAGGAGCTGGACGGCGGCAGTCTGGCCGCGAGCAACCTGTTCGTGCTGGAGAATGGGTTATGGCGGCTGGTCCATCACCAGGCGACGCCGATCATGACCCGGCAGGAGCAGCCCCATCCGCGCGGCTCCATCCATTGACGCCGGCTCCGGTCAGTCTTCCATCATGGAATTGATCTTGAGCGCCACGCCCATCGAGCCGCTGATCTTGAGCGAGCCGGTCATGTAGGCGAGCGTCGCGTTCATGCCGCCGTCGAGCATCTTCTGCAGCGACACGGCCGACAGCTTGAGCGTCGTCTCAGCCTCGGCCCGCTCGTTCGAGATGACCGCCGGGTTCTGCGTCCCATCCCAGAAGATCACCCCGTCGGTGCCCAGGTCGAACAGCACGGTATGGCCGAGCGACACGTTCTGAGTGGCCTTTTCCTTGACCGTTCTGGTCAATGCGTCCAACGACATGATCGACACTCCACCGCACCCAGAAGACATGAACGAACACGCTAACAAATCGCCGGCCTCCCGGGAAACCCCCCGTAGAAAAACGACTGGCATGTGTGGTTTTCCTGCCCGGCCCGCCTGGCGGCCGAGTGGCGTTTCACCATGAGCCTCGCCGCACTCCGCACCGGCGCCTGGGCGACGGCATCGCGGATCCGACGCCTGGGCATCGCTCTCTTCCTGTTGGAATCGCTCGTTCTTCTGGTGATCGCGCTTGCCACCTATGGCGTGTTTGGCCCGATGAACCCGCCGGGATCGACCGATTTCATCAGCTTCTACGCCGCCGGCGACCTGGCCAATCGCGGCATGGCGCCGCTGGTCTATGACCAGGACCTGCACCAGTCGGCCGTGCGCGAGATCTTCGGCGATCCGCGGCTACCCTACTATTACTTCTTCTACCCGCCGGTTTTTCTGCTGCTGTGCCAAATGTTCGCGCTGCTGCCGTACCTGGTGTCATTCGCGCTCTGGGTCGCCGGCACGGCCGCGCTGTGCCTGGCGGCGATCCGGCGCATCCTGCCGGCGGGCGGACCCTGGCTGCTGTTCGCGACATTCCCCTGCCTGTTCTGGACCGTCGGCCTGGGCCAGAACGCGCTGCTGACCGCTGGCCTGCTGGGCTTCGCCACCCTGCTGATGGACCGGCGCCCGCTCACGGCCGGCGCCCTGCTGGCATTGATCGCCTACAAGCCGCATTTCCTGCTGCTGGTGCCGGTGGCATTGCTGTCCGGCCGCCGATGGCCGGCGCTCGGTGGCTTCGTGCTGACCTTGGCGCTGCTGGCCGCGCTCACGACGCTGGTCTACGGGCCTGGGATCTGGACGCTCTATGGGTCGCATACCGATGAAATCCGGCACATCTTCGAATTCGGTCGCATCCCGTTCACCGGCCCGGTCACCAGCTTTGCCGCGGCGCGGGTGCTGGGCGCCTCGCTCGGCACGGCTTACGCGGCGCAGGCCATCGCCGCGCTCGCCGCCGCCATTGCCGTGGGTTGGCTCTGGGCACACGACAGGCCGCCAACACTCCGCTTCGCCGCCCTTGCCGCCGCCATGCCGCTCGCCGCACCGGTCGTGCTGTTCTACGACCTGATGCCCCTCGCCATCGCCATCGCCTGGCTCGCCGTCGAGATCCGGCGCACGGGGACCCGGCCCTGGGAAATGACGATCCTCGCGGCGGTCTGGCTGCTCTGCGGCGTCGCCATGCCGGTGTCGTACCTGTTCCACCTCCCGCTGGGACCGCTCGCCCCGGCTCTGGTGCTGGGCGTCGTCGTGGCGCGAGGAGGACGAGTGATTAGAGTGCTTTCAATACCCGCCTGACATTCGCCAGCGTCACGGTCGAGACCCGCGCGTTCGACTCGACCGTGACGCCGGAGACGTGGGGCGTCAGCCACAGGTTCGGGACGCCGACCAGGTTGGAGCCGGCCTTGAGCGGTTCGTCCTCGAACACGTCGAGTACCGCCGCGGCGAGCCGGCCAGAGGTGAGCGCCGCGACCAGCGCCGCCTCGTCAACCATGCCGCCCCGCGCGCTGTTGATCAGCACTGCGCCGGGCTTCATGGCGGCAAGCGCGCCCGCATCGATCAGGCGATAGGTTTCAGGCATCGACGGGGCGTGGATGCTGACCACGTCGCTGGTCGCCAGCAGGGTCGTGCCGTCGACCAGGGTAACCCCGGTGCCCGCGAAGCTGGCGGGATCGGTACCGGGCCGGTCGGTCGCGACCACCTCCATGCCGAGGGCCAGGGCGCGGCGTGCCACCTCGCGCCCGATCGAACCGAAACCGATCAGGCCCAGGCGCTTGCCCTGGACCTCGTTGAACATCAGCTGGTTACGCGGCCATTGGCCGGCCAGCACGGCATCGGCCGACTGCCAGATGTTGCGCAAGGTGATGAGGCAGGCAGCTACGACATATTCCGCGACCGACGCGGCATTGGCGCCGACCGCCGGACAGACCTCGATGCCCATCGCCTCGGCCACGGCCACGTCGATGTTGTCGAGCCCGACACCCAGGCGGCCGATCACCTTCAGCCGGTCGAACGCGGCCAGCACAGCCCCGCGCACCTGGGTCCGGTTGCGCACGATCAGCGCCGGCACACCCGGCGCCAGGGCGGCGATCTCGTCCGGCCGCTCGCACAGGCCGGGATCGTAATGCACGGCATAGTCGGCCTGGAGTGCCGCGACCGACTCCTCGTCGAGAAATTCGGTGATCAGAACGTCGGTCATCGGGGCTCCAGCGGACGAGAGGAACGAAGGTGCCCTACTCTGCCCGGCCCGCCGCCGCCTCTTCAAGCGCGATCGGCCGTGGCGATGCGTCTCATCCTTCCCTATGGTCGCTCCCATGACCACCGCCGATCTCGACAAACTGACCGCTCGCATCCAGGCGCTGCGCGCCAAGACCATCGACAATGGCTGCACCGAGGAAGAGGCGCTGTCTGCCGCCGCCAAGGTCGCGGAACTGCTCGACCGCCACGACCTGTCGCTGAGCGACGTCGAGCTGCGGGCCGAGCCGTGCCAGCAACTGGCGTTCGAGACCGGCCGCAAGAAGCGCATCCCGCTCGACGGCTGCGTGAGCGCGGTCGCCGAATTCTGCGACTGCAAGATCTGGCGTGAGAAGAACGGCGCCGGCGCGTTCCGCTATGTATTCTTCGGCCTGCGTGCCGACGTGACCGTCGCCCACTACCTGACCGACCTGATCGACAGCGCGGTGCGTACCGAGCTCGGCAATTTCAAGAACTCGCGGGACTATCAGCGCTTCCCGCACAAGGAACGGCATCTGGCCAACAGCTCCTTCGCGCTCGGCATGGTGGCCTCGATCGCCGACAAGCTGCATACCCTGAAATGCGCGCGTGACGACGCCAACCGCAGCACCGGGCGCGACCTGGTTCTGGTCAAGAACTCGGTCGTGGAGGCGGAGCTGGCGAAGCTCGACCTGAAGCTCCGCACGGTGCGCTCCAGCCGTCGGTTCATCTCGCCCGAGGCCTACGACGCCGGCGGCGCGGCGGGCGAGGCACTGGCGATCAATCCGGGGATCGGGCGGAAGGGCTAGGTTTAGGCCCGCGGGAAACGCGCCAGCACCGCGGCGCACGCCATCTTCACCAGGGCGCAGACCGCCGGCTTCGATCGGCCGGGCAGCAATAGCTCGTACATCGCGTAGCTGGTCAGGGCGAACAACAGGTCGCCGGCCTCGCGCGCAGCACCCGGTACGATCCGTTCGACCAGCGTGCCCATCAGCTGGCGCCGCCGTTCGTAGCGCGCGGCGACGGCCTGGGCGAACTCGGCGTCGAGCGCGATGGCGCCATGGAGCCGGCCGATTGCCGGATCGTCGCCCCAGAAATCGCAGAAGATCTCGATCACCCGGTCGAGCGCCGCCTGCGGGTCGGCCAGTGCCAACGCGTCGGCGAGCCGGCCCAATCCCTGCTGGCGCGCCCGCTCGTCGAACACCACTTCGAGCAACCCCCGACGCGAGCCGAACTGGTTGTATACCGTGAGCCGCGTCACGCCGGCCGCCTTGGCGACGGCGTCAAGCGAGAAGGCGGTGACATCCGCCGGCTCGCTCAGCAACCGGCCGGCCGCCTCGACGACGCGGGCTCGCTTCTCCGCAGCGGCGGCGGTCCGCTTCGGGCTGTCATAGGAACGCGTCGCCATGATTGTCCTGGTAATTTAGATAGACGATATGTATATCCAATTTATTATCCTGGGAGTTTCCTCATGCCCTTCATGCTCATCATAGCGCTATCGCTCCATGTTCTCGCAGCCATGTTCTGGGCCGGATCGAGCTTCACCCTCGCCCGCACCGATGGCCTCGGCGGCGAACGGCTGTTCCGGCCGCAGATGGGTGCGGCGGTGGTTGCGGTCCTGTCCGGCGGCTACCTATGGGGCCAATTGCATCACGGGGTGTTCGGAACGGGGGAACAGATCCTGGCGGCCGGCGCGCTGTGCGCGGTCATCGCCGCCGGCGTGCAGGGCGCCATCGTCGGGCGTGCAGTCCGGATGCTCAAGACCGGCGCCGACGAGGCGTCATCGCGCGGCCGCATCGCCGGCGCCCAGCGGATCGCCTCCGGACTGCTGGCGGTGACCGTCGTCTGCATGATCGCGGCGCGCTTCTACTGACGGCAGGCGCTCGAACATTTTCCGATAGACCAGGAAACCCGACTTGTCGGCCACCTGGTCGTAGAGTTTCATCGCGGTGTGGTTGGTCTCGTGCGTCTGCCAATAGACGCGGCCGGCCCCTGCCGCCGCGGCCTGGGCATAGACGCCCTCGATCAGCGCCCGTCCGACGCCGCGACCCCGCGCCGGTTCGCTGGTGAACAGGTCCTGCAGGTAGCAGCTCGGCTCGGTCGTGATCGTGCTGCGATGAAACAGGTAGTGCGTCAGCCCGAGCAATTGCCCATCCACGTCGGCGACCAGCGCATGCACCGGCTCGTAGGCATCGAAGAAGCGCGCCCACGTCGTCGCCACGATCTCTGCCGGCAAGGCGGTGGCCCCGGCCCGTCCGTAGAAGGCGTTGTACCCGAGCCACAGCGGCAGCCACTGGTCGTAGTCCTGGCGCGCGATCGGTCGTATCGAATAGCTGTCCGGCATCTGTCATTCCATGGGGTAGACCCGTCACGCCGGATGGCGGAACGGCAGCAGCAGCAGCGCGCTGACGACATTCAGCAGCGCGATGCCCAACAGGGCGACCAGGCTTGCGGCGGGACTGAAATGCTCGAGCAGCCACGCGCCGGCGGAGGGTGCCGCAGCCTGGGCCAGCAGGGTCGGCACGGCCAGCTTGCCCATCAGGGTGGCGTAGCCCTCGCGGCCGAACAGGGCGAGCGGCAGGGTGCCGCGCACGATCGAGCGGATGCCGCTGCCCACGCCCAGGATGACGATGCCGATCGCGATCAGCGTCGTGTCCCCGAACAGCAGGGCGAGGCCGATCGCGACCAGCACCGTGCTCGCGATCATGCTGAACACCGGGTGCAGGTTGCGGCCGATCGACATTTCGAGCGCGCGGCCCCCGACCTGCAACGGCCCCAGCAGCGTGCCGAGCGTGACGGCGACCACGGCACCCACCCCGAACAACCGCAGCAAGGTCAGCAGATGCACCGAGATGATCGCCATCGCGACCGATGCCAGCGTCAGGGAGGTGGCGAGCAAGTAGAATTTCAGGCGAGACCGCGCCGGAATCGGGATCGGCACGGCACTGGCCGAGGGTTCGGAAATGCAGACGGCACGCGTCTCGCGCGGCAGGCCGACGAGATATAGCGGCAGCAGAAGCACCAGGTCGACGGCCGCGAAGACCAGGCAGGTCTGCCGCCAGCCGACGTGCGCGACCAGATAGGTGCCGGCCGGCCAGCTGACCGAGCTGGCGAAGCCGCCGAACAGGGTGACCTGCGAGATGGCGCTGCGGGCGCCGTCGCCGTAGAGCCGGCCCAGGGCGGAGAACACCGCGTCGTAGAGCCCTGCCCCCATGCCGAGGCCGATCACGATCCATCCGGCGATGAAGGTCTGGAGATTGGGTGCCGCCGCCAGCACGGCGAGGCCGGCGGCGATCAGCACGGCGCTGACGGCCAGCACCGGCCGGCCGCCATGGCGCTCGATCAGCCGTCCGACGATCGGCGACACCAGGCCGGAGATCAGCAGGCCGATCGACAGCGCGCCCACGGTCCAGGTCGGTGCCCAGCCGGTATCCTCGGCCACCGGCAAGGGCAGCACCGCGGTCAGATAATAGGACGAACTCCAGGCCAGGATCTGGCCGATGCCGAGCGACGAGACGACCGCCCGTTTCGACCGGCCGGCCGGAACCGCGTCGACGGCTTCTCCGCGACCAAGGCGGAGGGATGGAAGCTCGCTGACAGGGGGCATGCAACGTCCGGGCGGTTGACCAGGGGAACCGCCGCGGACTCTGGTCTATCGCGGCCCGGTCCAGTAGCACCGCTCTGCGCGGGGCGACCGGACCAGTGGGCGCTATTGCAGCAGATCCTTCGCCTTGTCGAGGCCGGCCTGGACGCAGGGTTCGTCGTTGTTGTTGGGCGAGCCGGACACGCCGGCACCACCCACGACCTCCTCGCCGGACTTGATCGGCAGGCCGCCGGCGATCGCGATGACGCTGGGCAATGTCACCTGCTGGCGCACCAGCGGCTCGTTGTCGGCGAAGCGCTTGGCATAAGACGTCGTGTCGGTCTTGAACGAATTGGCCGTGTAGGCCTTGCGCCGGGCGTTCTCGACCGTGTGCGGCCCCGCCCCGTCGCCGCGCAGCAAGGCCACCGTCTCGCCGTCGCGATCGACCACGACCGCCGAGACATGAAAGCCCTTGGTCAGGCAGGCCTCGACCGCCGTCGAGGCGATCAGCTTCGCCGCCTCGTAGGACAGCACTTTCTGGGTCCGGAGCTGCGCCGAGGCCGCCGTCGGCCAAAGTCCGGCCATGGCTGCGGCCAGGATCAGGGAACCGAGACGCGAGGCATTGCTGGACATGACGGGTTGCTCCGCGGGATCTGCCGGTCGGCAGATTGGCCTACGCGCCAAACGGGTCCCCGTCCAGCCCGAGCCACCGTCATCACGCGGAGTTGACCGACCGGCCCTACGCCTTGCGGATCATCAGCAGATAGGCGTAGCCGTCGAACAGGTCCTGGTCGAGCGCCAGCCCGTGCTGGCCGGCGGCGAGCGTGCGCAGGTCACGCTCGATCTCGGGGCGCGGATGGACGTCGAACAGGCGCAGCCAGCCGAGCAGCAGGCGGCGGCGCCATTTCGGCGCTTGCAGCTGATCGCCGAAATCGACCACCGCCAGAATGCCGCCCGGCGCCAACTGGGCCAGCGCGCGATCGACTACGGGGCGCCAATCCGGAATCATCGACAAGACATAACTGAAATAGATTACGTCGAACCGGGCGAGACCAAATGTCGTTTCGGGGTCGAAACCCTGGCCTCCGGCCTGGGCCAGACGCACGCGCTTGGCGAGCCCTGCCCGATCGAGCGCGCGCGCCGCCGTGTCGATCATGACGCCGGCGACGTCGACGCCATGAAGCCGCGCGTCCGGCGCCAGATGGCCGAGCTTGACCAGGTTGCGGCCGGTGCCGCAGCCCATTTCCAGCACCGCCGCACCCGGCTTGATCGGCAGCGACGCCAGCAATCGGTCTCGGCCGATCAGGTAGAATTTCCGGGTCAGGTCGTAGATGTGCCGTTGATGGCGATACATCGCATCCATGCGCCGTGCGGCTTCCGCCACCGTGTCGCCCAAGCCCGCCGCCGCCAGGTCCGTCATGTCAGGCGACACGGGAATAGAGGTGGAACCCGCCATAGATCGCCGAACGGTCCTGGGCCAGCCACTGCTTCGATTCCGCCTCGTGATAGTGCCAGCCCGAGAACAGGGCGGCGAACCGGGCCGGATCGAGCTTTTCGGCGAAGGGCGAGTGGGATCCGGCGGTGCGGAAGATCACCCGCGCGCCCGGCCGCGCCGTGCGGCGGATCTGCGCCCAGAGATCGGCCAGCATGGTCGCATCCATCCAATCGACGCTGTCGAGCAGGACGTAGCGATCCTTGCTCTCGGCATCCTGGGCGCCCAGGTAGTCGGTCATGGATTGCAGCCGGGTCTCGACCCGGTCCAGCCGGTCGCGGATCGTCGCGTAGTGTTCCGCCTTGAGATAGGGCGGCGTGGCACGCCGGTCCTTCACGTCATAGTGCCGGCCGAACGCCTGCCAGGCGAAGTAGTTTTCCGACAGGTCGAAATCGCAGGCAAGCCGGCGGATGCGGTGGCGGATCAGCTCCGCCAGGTCGCCGCTCGAATCCTGGCGCATCGCGTCGAACTGGTTGGCCGGGATGCCCAGGCTGTAGAGCACGATCGGCTGGCGGGCCAAGAGGCGCACCAACTTCAACTCGAACAGCGGACCGATCTCACGATCGTAGATCTCGCGCTGCTCGCCCAAGGTGCGGGCATCGAGGATGCGCTCGGGATGGCGGTCGGCGATGCGGGCGAAGCCGTGCAGGAAACCGATGAACTTGCCGAGCAGCGCCTTGCGATAGAGGCCCTTGGCGAAGAACTCGATGCGCTCACGCCCCAGCAGCGAGCGATGCTCCCAGAACGCGCGCGTGCCCTCGTCGAGCCGGTCGGCCAGATGGGTGCGATAGAGATCGACGTTGTCCTTGTTCTTGGCGATGCCGAAGAACTGGAAGAACGCCTCATGGTCGGGCAGATGGCGCAGCGCCGCGAGCTTCAGGCGGGTCAGCGCGATGTGGGCCGGGTTGAGGTCGAGCGCGGTGATCTGGGCCGGATCGGCGACCAGGTAGTTGAGGATGTTGCAGCCGCCCGACGCGATGGTGACGACCCGGCTGTCGGGCCGCAGGTCCAGCGCCTCGAGGTCGACGACCGGGTCTTCCCAGATCTGGTTATAGACGAAGCGCGCGAACCACAGCGCGAACAGCCGGTCGAGCAACGCCTGCTTTTTGCCGGGAGCCTGCCGATAGACCGCTTTCTTGATCGCCGCGGTCTTGCTGCGCGCCAATGCCACCATCGGGGAACCCATCCGTCGTTCTCGGCCCTGCGGCAGGCGTGCCCATGGACCGGCATAACGAGCGCAATAGGAGCAAAGACGAAACCGGTCCACTAGATTTAGAGGTCCGGAAAATCATTTCACCGACCCTCCATAAAACCGTCTCAGAACCGTCATTTTACTTGATAGCGACTCGGGCGCGACAGTAAAGGCGTATCAGGCGGCGGCGATCGCCTCGATCTCGACCAGCCAAGCCTCGTCGAAGATGCCGGTGATAACGACGGTGAGCGCCGGTGCCAGGGCGCCGAGCACATCTGCCCGCACCTCGCGATTCTCCAGCGCGTATTTCCGGTCGGACAGGAACGTCGTCACCTTGACCAGGTTGTCGAGGGTCATGTCGGCCGCCCGCAACTGGGCTTCGATATTCGTCCAGGCCATCCGGCATTGGTCGGCGAACGTCCGCGGCAGCACCCCGTCCGCGCCGACCGGGATCTGTCCGCTGATGAACAGCAGGCGAGAGGCGCCCGCGACCGCGACCGCCTGAGAATAGCCGCCTGCCGCCGCAGGTCCGTCGGGGGCGTTGATCGGGTTGCGGATCATGAGCGGTATCCTTGCTATCGGGCGAGGGCCAGCACCAGGGCACCGACGATCCAGCAATAGATCGCGAACGGCCGCATGGCATTGACCTCATGCTTGCGGAACCAGACCATCAGCGCCCAAACGCTGAAGAAGGCAACGATGCCCGAGACCACGCCGCCGATGGCGGCATTGCCCATGGTGCCGGCCGGCGCGTGCGCGAGCTTCGGCAGTTCGAGGATGCTGGCACCCAGGATGATCGGGGCGGCCAGCAGGAACGAAAAGCGCGCGGAGGCCTCGTGGCTCAAGCCAGCCCAGAATCCGGCGACCATGCTGGCACCGGAGCGCGAGAATCCTGGAATGAGCGCCAGGGACTGGGCGAGGCCGATCAGCAGCGCCTGGACATAGCTCAACTCCTCGACCCGCTTGGCGCCACGCTTCTGCAGCTTCTCGCCGGCATAGAGCAGCACGCCGTTCAGGATCAGGAAGAACGCGGCGGAGGTGACGTTGGAGAAGATGCCCTTCAGCAGTTTCTCGAATACCAGGCCGATGATCGCGGCCGGGATGGTACCGACGATCAGCAGGAACAGGGTGCGTCGTGCCGCGACGGCGCGGCCGTCGAACAGGCTCAGCACGAAGTCGAGCCAGTCGCGCCAGAAGAAGCCCAGGAGCGCCACCGCCGTGCCCAGATGCAGCATGACGACGAACGGCAGGAAATGTTCCTTGAGGAATTCCGGGCTCAGGTCCCAGCCGAACGCGAACGGCGTCAGTACCGCATGGGCGACGGAGGAAATCGGGAAAAGCTCGGTGATGCCCTGGATGACGGAAATGATCAGGGTCTGAAGGAGATCCATGTCGCCTCGGCTGGATGGGAAGGAAGGCAGGTCCGCCTATAGCAACTCCCAGCCGGTCCGCCCAGCGGAAAAGCCCGAGGGATCTGCATCGGCCTCCGCTCATCGGTCCTGACGGCGACGATCAAGTCAGAACGATGCACCCCTCTTCTCCGCGATGAAGCGTTCGAACGCGGCGAGCGTCGGCTCGCTCACGTGGTGCTCCATGCCCTCGGCATCGGCCCGGGCAGTTTCCGGATCGATGCCGAGCGCTTCCAGGAAGCGCAGAACGATCTGGTGCCGACGCCGGCATTCGAGCGCCAGGGCACGGCCGGTCTCGGTCAGGAAGATCGAGCGATAGGGCTGCTGCAGCACGTAGCCGTCGCGCTGCAGCCGCCCGATGGTGTTGACCACGGTCGCGTGCGCCACGCCCAGCCGGCGCGAGATGTCGACCGCCCGCGCCTCGCCCTGGGCATCGATCAGGTCGGCGATCAGCTCGCAATAATCCTGCGCCATCATGCTGTCGCGCTGGCGGCGCTGCTGCCCGAAGGCGCGCGCCTGGCTTTCGGGCTCATCGACCACGCAGCCCAGCAAGCCGATGACCGGCGGTTCCGTCTCCTCGCTCATACCCGAACGTTCCCTGACCTTTCGCGCTTTGGATCCTAACAAGCGGACGCGTTTTTTGTAAGACGAGGATCTTGCCGACAATATAGCATGTGCTATATTCTATTCTCAGAGCTTCACCCGAACCGGGCGACGATCCATGGCGCCGAGCGATGTCAGTCTAGCCGAGCCTTTGCCGCGGGACCTCGCCCCGCGCTCGGCCTCGCTCGGCCCGATCGACCGGCTGGTCAAGATCCCGGTCGGCGCCGGCTGGTTCCGCAAGCTGCTGGCGTTCGGCGGGCCGGGCTATCTCATTTCCGTTGGCTACATGGACCCGGGCAACTGGGCGACCGACCTCGCCGGTGGCTCGGCCTATGGCTATGGACTGCTGTCGGTCGTCGTCGCGTCCAGCCTGATGGCGATGCTGTTGCAGGCGCTCAGCCTGCGTCTCGGCATCGCGACCGGTCGCGATCTCGCTCAATTGAGCCGCGAACGGTTCGGCCCAAGCACGGCGTTCGTGCTGTGGATCCTGGCCGAGATCGGCATCGTCGCCTGCGACCTGGCGGAGGTGCTGGGTACGGCGATCGCGCTCGAACTGCTGTTCGGCCTGCCGCTGTTCTGGGGCGTGCTACTGACCGCGTTCGACACGTTGCTGGTGCTGGGACTGCAGCGCTGGGGCTTCCGTGGCATCGAGGCGCTGGTCATCGGCCTGATCGCGCTGATCACGCTGTGTTTCGTCTACGAACTGGTCGTGTCCTCGCCCGACATGGCGGCGATCCTGGGCGGGCTGGTGCCGCGCGCCCAGATCGCCCGCGATCCGGGCATGCTGTATCTGGCGATCGGCATCATCGGCGCGACCGTCATGCCGCATAACCTCTACCTGCATTCGGCGCTGGTGCAGACCCGCGGCTATGACGAGAGCGAACGCGGCAAGCGTGAGGCGATCCGCTTCGCCACGATCGATTCCAACCTCGCCCTGGGTTTCGCCCTCGTGATCAATGCCGCGATCCTGATCCTGGCCGCGGCGACGTTCCATACCTCCGGTCATGCCGACGTGGCCGAACTGCAGGATGCCTATGGCCTGATCTCGCCGCTGTTGGGCGCCCCATTGGCCGCGACGGCCTTCGCGCTTGCCCTGCTGTTCGCCGGTCAGAACTCGACCCTGACCGGCACGCTCGCCGGCCAGATCGTCATGGAAGGCTTCGTCCGCCTGCGCCTCCGGCCCTGGCTGCGCCGGCTCGTCACCCGCGCGCTGGCCGTCCTGCCGGCCGCCGCCGTGGTGGGCCTGCTGGGCGAGCGCGCGAGCGGCAGCATGCTGATCGGCAGCCAGGTCGTGCTCAGCCTGCAACTGCCCTTCGCCATGATCCCGCTCGTCTGGCTGACCTGCGACAAACGGCTGATGGGCGCCTTCGCCAATTCGCGCCGTCTGTCGATCGCCGCCTGGGCGGTCTCGCTGCTGATCCTGGCGCTGAACCTGAAGCTGGCGGCGGATATCCTGTTTTAGAAAACTCCGCCGTGCCGGCAGGTGATACCGCCCGGCCGCTCTGCTATAGAGGCCGCCATGATGTTTCCCTGGCGCAACACCGCCCCGTTCCTCGCCCTCGCCGCCCTGTGCAGCGCCCAGCCGGCCGCAGCCCATCCGCATATCTTCATCGAGGAGCATGTCGAGGTCCTGTTCGATCAGAACAACGTGACCGGCGTGCGCATGACCTGGAGCTTCGACGAGCTCTACAGCTCGATGCTGCGGTCGGACTATACCGCCACGAAGACGGGTCCGATCACGGCCAAGGATGTGAAGAGCCTGCATGACAAGGCCTTCACCAACCTCGCCTCGGTGCATTATTTCACGACCATGAGCCTGGACGGCCAGCCGGTGACGCTCGGCACGCCCACGGATTTCACCGCGAGCTTCAATGGCGACGACAAGGCGATCTACAGCTTCGTCATCCCGCTCACCCTGCCCAAGCCCGGCCCGAAGAGCCTGCTGGAGATCGCCGTGTTCGATCCGGAATATTACGTGGACTTCGAACTGGCCGCCGACGATCCGGTCAAGGCGACGGGCGGGGCGGCCCTCAAGGCCGACTGCGAACCCGGCACGGTCCAGCGCGATACCCAGGGCTGGGGCCAGGTCGACGCCGACATCGTGTCCTGCCGCTACCAGGGCGGCGCCTGATGCGCCGGCTGCTGCTGATCCTCCTGCTGCTGACGGCGGGGCTGGTCGGTCCGGCCGGCGCCAAG
Organism: Aliidongia sp.; assembly: GCF_035943795.1. Taxonomy (NCBI): domain Bacteria; kingdom Pseudomonadati; phylum Pseudomonadota; class Alphaproteobacteria; order Rhodospirillales; family Dongiaceae; genus Aliidongia; species Aliidongia sp. The sequence goes on from NZ_DASZBY010000143.1 coordinate 45,730, forward strand.
GCCGATCCCTTCACCGGTGGCGGCGGCACGCCGCTGTCGGAAAAGCCGATCGGCCAGCCGGACGCGCCGACGGCCGTACCCGTCCAGCGGCCGGGCGACGTGGCGCTGCCCGGCACCGGGATCTTCAACGGCGCACTGCAAAAGCTGGCACATCAGCAGATGCTGCTGAACGAGCGGATCTCGCACCAGTTCAAGGCGGTGCGCGACACCGGATCGAGCACCGCTTTCGTCACCATCCTGGCGCTCGCGTTCCTCTACGGCGTGCTTCATGCCGCCGGTCCCGGCCACGGCAAATCGATCGTCGCGGCCTATTTCGTAGCAAACGAGGCGCGCTGGACCAGCGGCGTGGTGATGGGCGGCGTCATCTCGCTGCTGCAGGGCGTGACTGCGATCATCGTCGTGTTCCTGCTGTCGCTCGTGCTCAAGACCAGCCAGATGGCGGTCGAGAACAATGGCGCGATGATCGAATTCATCAGCTATGGCCTGGTCGTGGCGATCGGGCTGGTGCTGTTCTACCGGGCCGTCACGGGCAAGGGGCACAATCACCAACACGGCCCGGTGTCGTTCAGCCACGAACCTCACGACCATCATGGGCACGACCATCACGATTGTGGCCACGATCATGGGCATGACCACCATCACCCTGCGCCGGCGCCTGCCGGCACGTCGTTCCGCCGCATTCTGACCCTCGCGGCCGGGGTGGCGCCCTGTGCCAGCGCCATCATCATCATGCTGTTCGCGCTCGCCAACGGCGCCATGCTGGTCGGCACGATCGCGGTCCTGTCGCTGTCGCTCGGCATGGGCCTGACCGTGTCCGCGATCGGCGTGCTGTCGATCCTGGCCCGCGGCCTGATGAAACGCTTCGCCGGCGGCGAGACCGCGACCGGCGAGCGCCTGGAACGCGGGCTCGCCATCGGCGGCTCGGTCCTGGTCGTGGGCTTCGCCGGCGCCTTGATGCTGGGGGCGTGGGTGCGGCTGTAGGGTCGTTGTTGCGACGATGTGGCCTCGCCGCTTGTCCCGACTAAAATGTAACGTTATATCCTAATCTTTCGATCACACCGGACGGTTGGCATGGCGACGAATGCGGGACACGGGCATGGCCACGCACATGGCCATGGGCATCATCGCCCGGCAATGCCGGTCGGCCCGAGCCCGCTCGCGCGCGGCCTGGGGTTTCGCCTGGGTTGGGCCGGCGGCCTGTCGGCGCTGCTGTGGCTCGCCGTCGCCTGGGCGCTGCAATGAGCCGCCAGGGTGCTGCCGTCACGGTCGAGGACCTGACCGTCGCCTATGAACGGCATCCGGCGATCCACCACATCCGCGGCCAGTTCGCGGCCGGATCGCTGACCGCGATCGTCGGCCCCAACGGCGCCGGCAAAAGCACCCTGGTCAAGACCATCGCCGGCACGATCCGCGCGGTCAGCGGCCGCGTGCGGCGCGACCCGGCCGGGCCCGCCAGCCTCGCCTACCTGCCGCAGCAGTCGGAGATCGAGCGCGGCTTTCCCATTACCGTGCTCGATACCGTGCTGCTGGGCGCCTGGCGCCGCATCGGCTGGCACCGCGCCGCCGGACGGCCGGAGATGGACGCGGCGCTTGCCGCGCTCGACGCGGTCGGCCTCGCCCATTTCGAGCAGCGCGGCGTCTCGACCCTGTCGGCCGGGCAGTTCCAGCGCGTGTTGTTCGCCCGCCTGATGGTGCAGGACGCACCGCTGATCCTGCTCGACGAGCCGTTCACGGCCCTCGACAGCAAGACGACGCGGGACCTCCTGGCCCTGGTCGAGCGCTGGCACGGCGAAGGCCGTACCATCATCGCCGTGCTGCACGACTTCGACCAGGTCCGCGCCCATTTCCCCGACAGCCTGCTGCTCGCCCGCGAACTGGTCGCCTGGGGCCGGACCGAGAGCGTGCTGACGCCGGAGAACCAGGCGGCCGCCCGCCGCATCTCCGAAGCCTGGGACGAGAATGCCGGCGCCTGTCACGAGGCCGCGGAAGATGCGCTGAGGGTCGGCACCTGATGCTGTACGACTATCTGGCTGGCCCGTTCGTCGAATTCCCGTTCCTGCGCCGCGCGCTCGTCGGCGCGATCGCACTTGCGCTGGGCTGCGGCCCGATCGGCACCCTGCTGGTGCTGCGCCGGATGAGCCTGATGGGCGATGCCATGAGCCATGCGGTGCTGCCGGGTGCCGCGATCGGCTTCATGTTCGCCGGATTGTCCCTGCCGGCCATGAGCCTGGGCGGCCTCGGCGCCGGATTGCTGGTGGCCCTGCTCGCCGGCATCGTCACCCGCCTGACGCCGCTGCGCGAGGATGCGAGCTTCGCCGCCTTCTACCTGATGTCACTGGCCCTGGGCGTGCTGATCGTATCGACCCACGGCAGCAGCATCGATCTGCTTCATGTGCTGTTCGGCACCATCCTGGCGGTCGACGATACCGCGCTGATCCTGGTCGCCGGCATCGCGACCGTGACCCTGGTGGCCTTGGCCCTGCTCTATCGGCCGCTGGTGCTGGACGCGTTCGACCCGGGCTTCCTGCGCTCCGTCGGCGTACCGGGCAGCACGATCCACGGCCTGTTCCTGACCCTGGTCGTGCTCAACCTGGTCGCGGGCTTCCAGGCGCTGGGTACTCTGATGGCGGTCGGGCTGATGATGCTGCCGGCCGCCGCGGCGCGCTTCTGGGCACGCGAGATCTGGTCCTTGGCCGCCGTATCGAGCGCACTCGCGGCCCTGTCGGGCTACCTGGGCCTGCTCGTCTCATACCATGCCGACCTGCCGTCGGGCCCTGCCATCATCCTGGTCGCCGGATTGCTCTACCTGATCTCGGTCGGGCTCGGCCGGCGCGATTCGATCCGCACCCGCTATTTCGTGAAGTCGCACCTGGCCGCCTGACGGCGGCTATTTGGCCGTTTGCGCGTCGTGCGGCATCGCTTGGCCACAATGAGGACAGGGGCCGCCGGCGAGCGCCTGGTCGACCATCGCCTCGGCATCCCGACGCGGCACACCGAGGTTGGTGCCGAGCTTTTCCATCGCCTGCGCGTCGCGCTGATGCATCTGGCCGCTCGCCATGCCGGTGCGCAACAGCGAGCGGTATTGTTCCCGCCGCATGCGCAGCTGGTCCATGAAACTGACGGTCAGCAAGCCGGAGAACAGCGCCAGGGTACAGACGCCGACGATGGCGACGAGGCCGCCGAACAGTTTGCCCCAGACCGTGACCGGCACCATGTCGCCATAGCCGACCGTGGTCAACGTCACGAGCGCCCACCAGATCGCAGCCGGGATCGAGGAAAACACTTCGGGCTGCGCATCGCCCTCCAGCATGTACATGATGCTGCCGCTCATGATCAGCGTGATCACCAGGATGAACAGCACGGCGCCGATCGATTGCGCCTCCTCGCGGAACACGTCCCACACCATGGTGAAGGCGGTCGAATGGCGCGTCAGCTTCAGCATGCGCAGCAGCCGGAGCAACCGCAGCACGCGCAGGTCGTCGGCGCCGAGCATGCCCAGGATCGCGGGCAGGATCGCGATGAGATCGACCAGAGCGAACGGCCGGCTGGCATAGCGCAGGCGGCCGGCGAGCGGCGCACGGAACCGGCCCGACACGCGGTCGGGTGCGCTCCAGACCCGCAGCAGATATTCGATGGCGAACACGGCGGTCGAGACCTGCTCTATCCACCAGAAGGTCTCGAAATGCTTGACCCGCAGGCTCTCGACCGATTCGAGCACGACCGAGAACACGTTGACGATGATCAGCAGTCCGACGAAACCGCTGATCAGCCGCCCGCCCAGGTTCGACGGCAGATCGTGATCGAACAGCGCGTTGACCTGTTGGCGTAATGTCGTCATCGAGCGTGCGACGCCTTCCCGAAGGGATCATTCCCTACCGACGAGTCTAGCGCAGGCCGGTGCCGCTGCCCAATCATTCGAATGGCGTTTGCTCCATGAATTCTTAATCGAGCAAGCGCTTAACTACAGATCCACCCACTCTGGATATTTCCATGAACGGCACGCCCCCGGCCTTCAGCGCCCTCGTCATCGACGACGACGCCTTCACGCGAACCACGACGGTCCGGGCGCTGAAAGCGATCGGCGCCGAGGTGACGTACCAGGCGGCCAATGGCGCCGAAGCCCTGTCGCTGCTGGGGTGGCAGACGACGATCGACGTCATCATCTGCGATCTGAACATGCCGGAGGTCGACGGGCTCGAAACCCTGCGCCGCCTGGCCGAACACAATCGCCACAGCCGGATCATTCTCGCGAGCGGCGCCGATTCCCGCGTGCTGCGGGCCGCGCGCGAAGCCGCCCTGGCGTTCGGCCTGCCCACCGTGCAGACCATGGCGAAGCCGGTCACCGTCGCCAAGCTGCGCGAAGCCATTGTCGAACCGCGTCCCGAACGCTCCCTGTTCCATGTCGGACCCACCGTCGCGATCACGATCGAAGAGCTGGAGCGCGGGCTGGCGGCACCCGAACTCATCGCCTATTACCAACCGAAGGTCAGTTTCCAGACCCGACAGCTCACGGGAACCGAGGCGCTGGTGCGTTGGAAGCATCCGACCCACGGGTTGCTGTCGCCGGCCGCTTTCCTGCCGCTGGTCCAGGCCGCGGACAAGCTGGAGGCATTGACCGAGCTGGTCCTGGTCACCGCGATCGCGCAATGCGCTGCCTGGCGCCGCTGCGGCGTCACCACTGTGGTCAGCGTCAACCTGCCGATCGTCAGCCTGCTGTCACGCGCGCTGCCGGCGCGGATCGATGCGATCCTGGCGGAGCACGCCGTCGAGCCCAGCCAGCTCACGCTGGAGGTCACGGAAGACGGCTGGCTGCAGCAACAATCCGTCGCCCGCGAAGTCGGCACCCGCTTGCGCGTGCGCGGATTCGGTCTGTCGATAGACGATTTCGGCACCGGCTACTCGACGCATCAGCAGTTGCTGAGCGCGCCGTTCAACGAATTGAAACTGGACCAGTCGTTCGTCAGCAAGGCGGTCGTGGACGCGGAAAGCCGCATCGTGCTGGCATCGAGCATCGCAATGGCCCACAAGCTCGACCTCGAGGTCGTGGCCGAGGGGGTCGAAACCCAGGCGCAATGGGATCTGCTGGCGGAGCTCGGGTGCGACGTGGCGCAAGGCTACCTCGTGGCCCGTCCGATGCCCGGCGACCAGCTCGTCGCCTGGAAAGCCGCTTGGGACGCCGCGATTTAGTTCAGGCCACCCGTGCCGTCCTGCCGGCGATGAAGCGCCCGATTTCGTCCCGCGTGACATCGAGTATGGCCGCGACCTGCTCCCTCCGTTCCCGTAACTCATCCGGTGTCGCCGTCATCGCCAAGTGCTCCAGCGCGCGTGCCAGCAGGCCGAGCCGCAGAGCGCCGACCGTGAGCGAGCTGCCGACCAGCCGGTGGGCCGTGTCCCGGACCGCCGCACGATCGCCTGACAGAATGTCACTGCCCAAACGGTCGATCATTCCGGTAGCTGCGGCAAGATAGCCCGCCACCCATTCCTCGCCCTCGGCCTCATCTCCGGCGAAAAGGTCGAGATAATTACTGCCGTCGAACAGCCTATCGGCGTCGAGGCCCGATTTCGCCGGCGCCTCGGCTGGCCCGTCCTGGCGCGCCATGATTTGCCGCAACACCGCTTCCAAGCGGCGCAGGTCGATCGGCTTGGCGGCGATCTCGTCCATTCCGGCGGCAAGGCACCGGTCCCGCATCTCGGCAGTGACGTCAGCCGTCAGGCCAAGGATCGGCAGGCGGGCCGAACCCTTAGCGGCTTCGAGCGCGCGGATGCCTTGCGCAAGTTCGACACCATCCATGTTGGGCATATGGCAGTCGGTCACCAGCAGGTCGAACGTTCCTTCGGCCAAGGCGGCGAAGGCCTTGCGGCCGTCTTCGACGACCTCGACCGGAACGCCTATGCGCGCGAACTGGCGCTTCACGAGCCAGCGGTTGGTCTCCTGGTCCTCGGCCACCAGCACGCGGAGATTTTGCAGGGAGGAGCCGGAAATCGGAACGAAGGCGCCTTGCTCGGTCTTGTTCGTGGGCTGGGCCGGCACGAGCGGGATCGTCAAAGTGAAGATGCTACCCTGACCGGGTTTGCTCGTCACGGTGATGTCTCCGCCGAGGATCCGCGCAAGCCGGCGGGAGATCGACAGGCCGAGGCCGGTGCCCCCATAGTTCTTCGTGGTCGAGGCATCGGCTTGCGAGAACGGCTGGAACAGCCGCGTCAGCACCTCGGGCGCCATGCCGATTCCCGTATCGCGAACCTCGAACACCAGCCCCGGAGCGCCGGATGGCAACGGCCGGCACGAGACGACGAGCGCGACGGTCCCGCCGGCAGCGGTGAACTTGATGGCGTTGCCCAGCAGATTGCCCAGGATCTGGCGCAGCCGCAGCGGATCGACCGCGATCCAATCCGGCGCCGCTGCCTCCAACTCGTTCTGCAGATCCAGATCCTTGCGCGCGGCGGAGAGGCCGAACGGCTTGATCAGCGTCCGCATGAATTCGTGGATCGCGATCGGCTCCGGCGCCAGGGCGACGGCCCCAGCCTCGATCTTGGAGAGATCGAGGATGTCATTGACGATTCCAAGGAGCGTCGCGGTCGATTCCTCTGCCAGCTCCACCATGTGCGCCTGCTCGGTCTCGAGCTTCGTGTCGCCCAGCAGCTCGATGATGCCGAGCAGGCCGTTCATGGGCGAACGGATCTCATGGCTCATCATCGCCAAGAACTCGGATTTGGCGCGCGCGGCCCGGTCGGCCTCGTCGCGCGCCATGCGCAGAACCCGCTCCGTTTCCTTCCGCTGCGTGACATCGGTATAGGTCCGCACCATGCCGCCGTCCTGCATCGGCGAGCTGCGGAATTCCAGCACGACACCGTTCTTGCGGGTACGTTCGTAAGTGTGCGGCTGGTCGGAAATACCGCCGGTCAGCACGAAATCGCGTAGCCAGGCATCGACGTCGGCGCCCTCGGTCTCGAACTCGCCCTGCTCCCATTGCCACCGCAACACCTCGTCGAACAAGGGATGGGTCGCCATGAGATCGGGCGGCAAGCCCAGCTTTTCGACGGCGCGACGATTGCAGACTTGGACGCGCCGATCGGCATCGATCATCATGATGCCCTGGCTCATGTTCTCCAGCGTCGCTTCGAGCAGCCTCGATTTCTGGGCATAGCGCGCTTCGCTCGCGCGCAGCTTCTCGCGGGTGTTCAGCAGGCCGGCCTCACGTCGCACGATGATCGCCATCACGATCAGCAGCAGGATCGTGAGCAGCGTCCCCATGACGAAATAGAGGCGCCGATCGGCGACGTAGCCGGCCATCACTTCCTGTTCCGCGATGCCTACGCTGACGATCAACGGATAGGCGCGCACACCGCGATAGGAATAGACCCGGTCGATGCCGTCGATCGCGCTCACGGCCTGGTAGGTTCCCGCCGGTGCCACGGCATAGGCTTTCAACAGGCTGGCGCCGAGGATCGCCTGTCCGATGCCGGCGCCACCGGCGGCGGCACGGGCACGCACGATGCCGTCGGTACCGACCAGTGCCACGGCACCTTTTGACCCGATGTCGACGGAATCATAGAAACGCGAAAGGTACTGGGGATCGAGTGAGATGACGAACACCCCGTCGAACGACCCGTCCGGTGCGATGATCTTGCGCGTCATCTGGATCGACCATTTGCTGCTGACCCGACCGAGCACCGGTTTGCTGATGAACAGTTCGTCGCCGAGGCGGTCGCGCTGCACCCGGAAATGCTCACGATCGCTGAGATCGACCCGTTCGGTGGCGGGCGCGAGGTTCGAACCGCGAAAGATCCCGTCCTTGTCGATCAGCGAGACCTGGAAGGTCAGGTCGGTCAGGAACTGGATATTCTTGGCCCAGGCCGCGATATCGAACTCACTCGGCGCCTTCGCGTAGCTGTCGCGGGCGTAGAGCAGCGTCTGGTCGATCGCCTTGATCGAGCGGACGATGTGTTCCTCGAAGGCGCGCGACAGGTTGGAAGTGTTCTGCGCCGCGCCGAACAGCGCCTGCTCGCGTTCCACCTGGAGCGAATGGAAGATGCCGATCCACAGCCCGACGATCGCGCAGAAGCCGAGCAGCGCGCCGCCCAGCGGAGGAACGCCGCGCGGCGCCGACGCAAGCAGGTGCCGCAGGGCGGGAAACCGCCTCGGGGAATGAGCTGGTGACAAGGAGCAGCGCGCCTTCGATGCCGGAAAGATGATTGCTCATCTTCCGCGTGCACCGTGAGGAAACGATTAAGCCTCAGCCGTCTGCCTGGTTATCGAGTCGTCGGCTGAGGCTCGCGTTTCTCCCGGCTTTCGTCTTTTGGATCATGGCCGCCGGGCGACTATCGACCGTCCGTGAGGCACGGGTTACCGCGGGCGAGGTCCCGCACGGTAGGTGGAAGATCATCCAGGTCGATCGGCGTCGGCTTGGGTCCACCCAGCGCCGGCAACAGGTGCGGCGCGGCGATCGGGCCGGCAAAGCGTACCGGCACGTCGAGCGCGAACAGGCTCGTCGTCGCGGATTCGGAGGCGAAGGTCAGGTCGATCGTGTCGCGGCGCAGATCGAGCGTACCGGCACCGGCGATCGTCCCGTCGGGCGTCCGCAGACGCAGCGGCATGATGTGCCCGCCCCCGTCGTGCAGGTCGAGCACGCCCAGCAGGCATTCGATCCGGCCGGTACCCTCGGCCTTGCGGAACAGCGCGCGCACGTCGGTCGAGGCCTGCTCGACGATGCTGCGGGCGATCGAACCATCCCGCATCGACACCGCCAAGCCACCATGCACCGTGCGCCCGGCATCCCGTATCGTCGTTCCCGTCGCGCCCATGAACAGCCGAATGTCGACGGCGCCGGTGATCGGCAAGGATCCCGGCGCCAGCAGGGTCGCCAGCCGGCCCGCATCGGCACCGCCAAGCGTGCCGTCGACCTGGATCGCGGCGCCGGCATCGGCGTTCTTCAGCGATCCGCCGATCCCGACCGTCCCGCCGGCGAAGCGGGCCGCGAACCGGTCGATCGTCAGGGCACCCGGCGCCAGCCTGGCTTTCAGATCGAGATCGTCGGCCTTGAGATCGCCATAGGCGATCTGCTTGGCGGCGATATGGGCGTCGAGCAGGGTCCCGGGTTCCGCATCGATGCGCAGCGACGCCTCGCCGGACCCGGCCTGCCCGCTGAGCGGCGTGAGGTCGAGCAGCGCGAAGCCGGCGTCGAGCGTGAAATCGTCCGGCGCATGGCGGGCACCTTCCTTCAGCTGCGTGGCGAGCTTGAACGAATGACCGCCGAGCGTGCCGTCCCCATCGGTCAGCCGCCACAGATCGCCGTCGCGGTCGAAGCCGGCGCCCAGCGAAATCGGCGCCGCGAAATGCCCGGGGGTGCCGGTGATCGCCAGTAGCCGGTCCAGGCTCGGCGCCGTCAGCACCAGCTTGCCGGCGACGCCGTCGGCGTCGATCGGCTTGGTGAGCGTGCCGTCGAAATCGAGCAGCGTGTCGTCGCTGGCCAGGCGGACCTTGGCGCCGAAGGGCACCGTCGCATCGTGCAGCCGGTCGAAGGATTGCAGTGCCGCCGTCAGTTGCACCGGCGACGCGTTGTAGGTGCCGCGCGCGGTCAATGTCGCCGGCTGGTCGGACCCGGCGGCCGCGAGCGCGGTCTCGTCCAGATGGATCCGGATCAGGTTGCCGCCCGAGGTATGCATGACGACATCGCCGTCGCCGAGGTGCGCATCGAGCAAGGTCGGGAATTTCGTACGCCCATTGCCGTCGGCCGCGGGCTCGGCATCCTTGAACCGCCAGTTGGGCCGCCCGTCCGCCGCCCGGCCCAGCACCAGATGGATGCCGTCGGCAGACAGATGGCGGACGGTCGGCGGCCGCCCGAGGATCAGCCAGCCCAGCAGGGAACCCGGCGCGATCTCGGTATCGAGCTGGTCCAGCCGCAGGAACGGATCGGCGCCTGCACCCGGCAGGTTGTCGATGACCAGGCCGCGCAGCTTGACCGTGACCGGCGAACCGATCCGGACTTGCAGGCCCGCGATGGCGACCGGGCGGCCCAGGCTCTTCGCGGCGCGGCGTGCCGCGGCCGACGCCAGCTCGAACGGCCCGTGGGTCACCAGCACGGTTCCGGCCACCAGCACCAGCAGACAGATCAGGCCGAAGCCATATGCGACGATGCGGCGGAGGGTCAGCGTCCGGATCCCCGCGATGGCATGGGGCTAGCCATGGACCAGTTGATGGATGAAGCCCAGCTTGCCCACGACCTGGGGCGTCAGCACGAACGGGTACAGATCGGGCTGGCCCATCGACCGGTTCAGGCTGTTTACGGCGAAGACCAGAGGCAGCCAGGCGTCGACCAGCCGCTGGATGTCGCCGGGGCCGTAGGGATCGAAATCCAGCGCGGTATCGAGCGCGTCGCCTTCGACGATGGGCGGCTCGATCTTCAGTCCGAAGGCTGTGCCCATCTCCAGCGTATCGACGATGTGCAGATAATGCGCCCAGGTCTCGGCGAAATCCTCCCAGGGATGGCAGCTTGCATAGGCGCTGATGAAATGCTGGCGCCAATCGGGCGGCGGACCCTGTTCGTAGTTGCGCTTCAGCGCTTCGTCATAGTCCTGGCTGTCGTCACCGAACACGGCGCGGCAGGCGTCGAGCTTGCCGCCGTCGCGCACCAGCACGTCCCAGAAATAATGGCCGACCTCGTGGCGGAAATGGCCGAGCAAGGTGCGGTAGGATTCGCCCATCAGCTGCTTCATCCGCTCCCGCTCGGCGTCGTCGGCCTCCTTCAGCGCCAGCGTGATCAGGCCGTTGTCGTGGCCGGTCATCACCTTGGGCGTGTCCGGCGCCACGGCCAGGAACTCGAAAGCCAGGCCATGATCCGGATCGTCGATGCGATTGGCGAGCGGCAGGCGGAGACGCAACAGCGAATAGAACAGGCGATGCTTCGCCCGTTCCAGCTGCTGCCAGCGCGGCAGGTTTTCCGGCAGGCTGATGTCCGGGATGACCTGGTTGTGGCGGCAGGCGGCGCAGAAGATCTCCGGCCCGTCCGCACGCACCAGCCAGTTGCAGGCGCCGAACTGCGCGTTCGCGCAGTCGCGATAGCGTGCGCCGTCGTCACCGGCAAGCGCGCGCCAGGCGTCGCCGTCGGCCTCGAGCGCCGACAGCATCATCTGTCCCGGCAGGAAGCCCAGGCGCCGCGCGCAACTCTCGCAATGGTCGTTCTCGAAATAGACCAACTGGCCGCAATGCTGGCATGTGAACAGCTTCATGGGGTCGCCTGCTCCTCCAGGACGGGTGCGGCCAAGCGCAAATCGGTCTCGCTGGCGGAATCCCGCGCGATGCCCAGGCAGATATCGACCGCTTCGCGCAGCGTGCGCGTGTAGAAATCCGCGCCCAGTTCGGCCCGGATCGTGCGGTCCGGCGCCGAAGGATCCTCGCTGGGCCACAGGCCGACCACGAAAGGCGTGGCCGGCATCCGCTGACGCAGGCGCTGCAGCAGGTAGCGCAGGTGCGCATGCTTGCCGCTGATATCGAGGTAGGACACGCAAACGATCGCGACGTCGTTCGTCTCCAGCAGATTGATGTTGCCCCGCGTCGCGGCCTCATAGGGCGCGATCCGCGCGCCGATGCCGTGTTTGCTCAGCAATTGGCACAGCATTGAGGCCGCCGCCTCGTCGAGCGGACCGCGGCCGGCGACGCATAGCACCGGCGTCGGCCCTCGCCACGCGCCGACCATGCCCGAACGGGCGGGATCGAGCGTTCCGGGTGGCGCGATGTTCTGCAGGACAGGCTCGTCTTTCGACGGACCGGCCACGCTGCTGTCCTTGCCGGCCGGCTGCTTGCGGTCCAGGTGCCCGGACAAATCCTCGACCAATTCCTTGATCGTCTCCTTGATCCGGTCCAGTTGCTCGGTCGTGAGCGCCCCGCGTTGGGCGTCGACTGCGGCCAGTTCCAGGCCCGGTAGCGCCACATCGTCGTAGTAGGCGATCAGCGACAGTTCCTTCAGCAGATGCTCGGCGTGGTCGCGCGCCTCGTCCTGATCGCCCGCCAGCATGCGGTGGTAGAAGCTTTCGACCGGCGTCAGCGCCGGCCGGTCGCCCAACATGACGTCGAGGAATTCCAGCTGCTCGACATGCCGCCCCAGCACCACCAGGCACAAGGTCAGCGGCGTCGACAGGATCAGGCCGATCGGCCCCCACAGCCAGGACCAGAAGATCGCGGCGACGACGACCGAGATCGGCGACAGGCCGGTACTGTGGCCATACAGCAGCGGCTCGATCATCTGGCCTACCATCGCCTCGACGACGATGAACAGGCCGCCGGCCCACAGCACCATGGACCAGCCCGGATCGACGGCGGCGGCGAGCGCCATCGGGAACATCGCCGCGATGATCGAACCCACGTAGGGCACGAAACGCAGCAACCCCGCCATCACGCCCCACAAGAGCGGGCTGGGCACGCCGATCAGCAGCAGGCCGACGCCGATGACACAGCCGAAGGCGGTGTTGATGCCGAGCTGGGTCAGGAAATAGCGCGAGAGCCGCCGCCCCCCGTCGTCGAGCGCCACCGTGGTGCGCCTGAGGTCGCTCGACCCGAACAGCCGGATCAGCCGGTCGCGCAGATCGTCCTGCTGCAGCAAGACGAAGATCGCGACGACGAGGATGATCGCGACCGTGCCGAGCGGCGACAGGATGGGCGACAGGTAGCGCTCCGCCAGCTCCATGGGCGACGGATCGGGCTGGTGCACCTCGACCGGCATCGGCTGCGGCCCCGATTTGGCCGGCAACTGCGGCAGCAGCGAGGCGACCGGGGCCGCCGGCTTCGCGCCCTTCTTCGGCGCCGCGGTATCGTAGCCGAGACGGCTCGCCATGCGGCCGAACTGGTCGAGTGCGAAGGTTCGGACCGTGCCCGCCTTGCTCTCGATCGTCTGCGCGTAAGCCGGCACGTTGTCGACGAGTTCGGCAATCTGAGTGCCGATGAGGCCGCCGATCGCGCAGATCAGTCCGACGGCGACGACGACCGCCAGCAAGACCGCGGGAACGCGCCCCAGCCGCAGGCGGCGCAACAGCCCGACCAGCGGTGCCAGCAGGATCGACAACAGGACCGCAAGCGTGAGGGGGATCAGCACCTCGCGCGCGAAATAGAGCGCGGCCACGATCGCGAAGAAGGCCAGCAGTGTCATCTGGCCGGAGGTCGGAGGCCGATCGGGCCGGACGACCTTCGCCGGAGGAATTTGCGTGAACGGGACGCTCTGAACCATGGGGGCCTGCTTCGAATGCCGCTGGGCTCGACACGAGCGCGATGGATTGGCGCAGTAACAACAGCGCGCCCGCGCCTCACGTTCCCGCTTATCTGTCGAAGCCGGCCGGCACCCCGCCGTGCCGCCCCGCGGGCGGCATCGACGGGCGCCTCCCGCCGTCAGGCCGGACGGTCGGCGAAGACCTCCTTGGCCGCGAACAGGCCGTTGAGCGCCGCGGGA
>NZ_DASZBY010000144.1:0-16093 GCF_035943795.1 Aliidongia sp.
TATTCATTGAATTGGAGGCCGACGTCCCAATATCGTGGGATGCTGGGTTCTCCCACCCTACTTTCACGAGGCTTCAATGTCTTACGGTTCTCAGGATCCCTGGTCGGTAGGCCGCAGCGCGGCGGTCGGCGCCGAGTACGATCTCGGCCTCCGCACCTTCATGCTGCGCGTCTACAACTACATGGCCTCGGGCTTGGTGCTGACGGGTATCACGGCCTGGCTCGCCGCCGAGACCGGTTTCTACGCACAGATCGCGCACTCGCCGCTGATCTATGTGGTCATGTTCGCGCCGTTCGTCCTGGTGATGGTGCTGGGTTTCCGGATCCAGAAGATGAGCTTCGGCGCGGCGCAGGCGACCTTCTGGGCCTACTCGGCACTGATGGGCCTGTCGCTCGCCGGCATCTTCCTGGTCTTCACCCACACCAGCATCGCGCTCACCTTCTTCATCACCGGCGCCACCTTCCTCGCCATGAGCCTCTACGGCTACACGACGAAGTCGGACCTGACGAAGATGGGGTCGTTCATGATGATGGGCCTGTTCGGCGTCGTGCTGGCCAGCGTCGTCAACATGTTCATGCACTCGACCGGGCTGCAGTTCGTGATCTCGATCGTCGGCGTGATCGTGTTCACCGGCCTGACCGCCTGGGACACGCAGCGGATCAAGGAACAGTACGACGTCGTCGCCGGCTATGACGGGCAGACGGTCGGCAAGACCGCCATCATGGGCGCGCTGACGCTATACCTCGATTTCATCAACCTGTTCATGCTGCTGCTGCAGTTCTTCGGCCAGCGCCGCAACTGATCGCACCCGCGATCCCAGCTGATTGGAACCGCCCGGAAGCGCTCGCTTCCGGGCGGTTTTCTTTGCGGTAACACCCGCAAGGCGCGTGGGTTTACGGCTTCTTATCGATTTCGCGACAAGTTGGACCCGGTCCGGCAGTGCGGGTGATTTGCCCGGGACCGAGGGACGTCACGAACGTGGGGCCGATGAGCCAAGCCAGGACCGAGACCGTCGACAGCTTGCCGCATGCCAAGACCAACTTGGCGGGATTCGGCGGGGCCGCCCTCGTCGTCTCGCCGGCCGGCGACATCCAGGCCGCCAACGAATTGGGCGCCGACCTGCTGGGCAGGCTGGACGAAGACACCATCCATGAGATCGCGCTCGCCGGTGCGCGCGCCATCGCGGCCGACGCCCTGCGACTGGAACGGCTGAACGGCCCGTTCCCTGGCGACTGCGCGGATATCGTCGTGCAGCCCTTGGTCGGTCGCGGGGCCGGCGCGCTGGTGCTGATCGCGACCAATCCGGCGGAAAGCGCGCTGCGCCGTGCCCTGATCGAAAGCCGCCAGCGCTATCGCGACCTGGTCGAGGCGGCCAGCGACTTCGTCTGGGAAACCGACCGCCACGGCCGCTTCGTCTTCCTGTCCGGTCCGGGCGCCTTCGGCTATGCGACCCGCGACCTCCTGGGTCGGCTCGCGACCGATTTCGTGGTCGACGCCTCGCCCTTGCCCTACCCGGTGTTCCAGGCCCGCGACACGGTGCTGCAGACCGACGTCTGGCTGCAGCGCGCCGATGGCACCACCTCGTGCCAATCCATCACGGCCGTGCCGATCTACGATCCGGACGGGCAATGGTGCGGCACGCGCGGCATGGGCCGTGACGTCACCGAACTGCGCGAGACCGAACGGGCCGACAAGCAGCGCCTGTTGCGCGACCGGCTGATGACCTATCTGGGCGAAACCATTCGGACCGAGATCAATCCGGAAAAGACGCTGCCTGCGGCACTGTCCGGCACCGGCCTCGCCATCGGTGCCGATGGCGGCATGATCCTGGCGGGCCACCCGGCGGCCTCCAGCTACGACATCGTGTCCTGGGGCGAGGCGCTGCCCGAACTCGATTTCCCCGAGGCGCATGCCGCCCTGATCGAGCAGGGCTCGGTCGACCTGCTGCGCGGCGGTCTGCAGCTGATCGGGCAATTGACCGAGGATGCGACGGCGGGCGACGGCCGTATCAACGGCGCCGTGCTGTTCTGGTGCAGGGTCGACGGCCGCGGCTTCGGTGACGGCGACCGGGCGGTGTTGAGCGACGTTGCGGCCCAGATCGGCCTCGCCATTGCGCAGCTGAAGAAATTCCACGAGATCGTGACGATCTCGAACACCGACAGCCTGACCGGCGTGCTCAACCGCCGCGCCTTCTTCGCCGACCTGGAACGGCGGCTCGGCCGGCACGCGGTCGCCCAGACCGGCGGCGCGCTGGTCTATCTCGACATCAACAATCTGAAGGCGCTCAACGACTATGCCGGCCATCTGGCGGGCGACCGGGCGATCCTGACCTTCGCCGAGCTGATCAAGGCGGCGACCCGTGCGTCCGACCTGATCGCGCGCATCGGTGGCGACGAATTCCTGATCTGGCTCGATGGCGTCACCGAAGAGGGTGCCGCGATCCGGGCGGAGACGCTGTTGGGCCAGATGAACCGGCTCGAACAATTGTCCGTGGTGCCGGACCGGCCGCTCGGTGTCTCGATCGGCATGGCGCTCTACGACGGCGCGGCCCCGGTGGCACTCGACCGGCTGCTGGCGGCATCCGACGCGGCCATGTACAAGGCCAAGGCGCGCCGAAAGAGCGGTTACGAGATTGCAGCCACGATCCTGCCGGACAATACTGTGGTGCCAGAGCCGCTTGATTCCCAAGCCGGCACGGTGGATGAGACCATCCGTGCGGATGGGAAGGTGGCATGAAGGGCCTTCTGCAGCGTATTTTCCACATCGGGGCCGGTTCGCCGGCACTTGATTATGAGGAGTCCAAGCGCCTTATCCAGAGCCGGAACCCGGCCGATCGCCGCCTCGTCGCCGGCAATCTCCAGGTCCAGCCCGAGGTGCTGTATTTCCTCGCGACCGATCCCGACCATACCGTGCGCACCGCAGTCGCCAGCAACGAGGCGACGCCGGTCCAGGCCGACCTGATCCTCGCCCGGGACCGCCATGAGGCGGTCCGCGCCGACCTTGCCCGCAAGATCGCTCGACTGGCGCCGACCCTGACCCAGCGCCAGAGCGACAGGGTCAAGGAAATCACCTACGAAGTCCTGGAAGAACTGGTGCGGGACCAGGCGGTCAAGATCCGCCGGATCGTCGCCGAGACGCTGAAGAGCATGCCGGACGCGCCGGCCGAGATCGTGCAGCTGCTGGCGCGCGATGCGGAACTGTCGGTCGCGGGTCCCCTGCTGCAATATTCGCCATTGCTGACCGACGAGGATCTGCTGGACCTGGTCCGCCAGATGCCGATCCCCGGTGCCGTGCGCGCGATCGCGCAACGCAAGGGCCTGTCGGCCGCACTTTCCGCCGAGATCGGCACCGGCGAGGACATCGATGCCGTGACGGCGCTGCTCAGCAACTCGAGCGCGCAGATCCGTGAGGAGACGCTCGACCTGCTGATCGAACGGGCGCCCGCGCACAAGGCCTGGCATCGCCCGCTGGTCGAACGTCCGCGCCTGTCGGACGGGGCGGCCAGAAAGCTCGCCCGCTTCGTGGCGCACGACCTGATCCAGCGGCTCAAGGCCCGGTCGGACCTCAAGGCCGATACGGTCAAGGCGCTGCAGGCGATCGTGCTCGCCCGGCTCGAGGTCGAGGGTGGCGTCGCGGAGGAGCCGGCCTCGGAAGTCGCCGCCCAGGACAAGCTGATGGAAGAGGCGCGCCGGCTGAAGGAGGCCGGCAAGCTGACGGAAAGCGCGCTGGTCGATGCGCTGATCGGCGGTAAGCCCGGGCTGGTCAATGCCGGCCTCGCCGTGCTGGCCGAACAGCCGCTCAACGTGGTCGAGAAGATCCTGTCCTCGCACAGTCCCAAGGGCATCACCGCGATCGTGTGGAAAGCGGGCCTGCCCATGCGGTTTTCGGTCCGCCTGCAGAGCGTCGTCGCGCGCATTCCGGCCCCCCAGACCCTGAAGCCGCGGGCCGATGGCGGCTTTCCGCTGTCGGAAGAGGCGCTCGCCTGGCAATTGGGCTTTTTTGCCGACATGACGGCCGAGGGTGCGCAGAAGCAGGGAGCGGTGCAATGACGCCCAGCCTCTCCCAGGAATTCCTGGCCTTCATCGACGATTCGGCGACCTTCTCGACCAAGGTCCTGGCCGAACGCGTGCTGAAGGAATCCCGGCGGGTCACCAATGCCGAGGCCGGTTCGATCTTCATCGTGCGCGGCAGGGGTGCCAAGCGGCAGCTGGAGGCGGTCAGCCTGCAGAACGACGCGATCACCACGTCGCGCAAACTGTTCGTCATCCCGGTGACGCCGGCCTCGATCGCCGGCTATGTCGCGACGATCGGCCAGATGGTGTTCGTCGACGATGTCGACCACCTGCCGGAAGACGTGCCCTATCGCTTCAACCGCGATTTCGACCAGAAGAGCGGCTATCGCACCCGATCGGTCATGTGCTTTCCGCTGAAGACGCCGGAGGGCCGGGTCATCGGCGTGGTCCAGCTGATCAACCGGCTGGTCGGGCCCGAGGAAGGGCGGATCGCCAAGCCGTTCCTGCGCAGTTTCACCGAAATCATCGGCGTGGTCAGCCTGCTGGTCGGCCGCGCGATCGAGCGCATCGAGGCGCTGGAGCAGATCCGCGAACGCAACAAGCGCCTGACCGAGCGCAATCGCGAGCTCAAGGCCGAGCGCAGGCGCGTACTGCAGTTGAGCGAGGAGACCGACCGCGCGCTCATGCTGTCGGTCGAGCTGCTGGCGCGCGCGGCCGAGGTGCATGATGGCGACATCAGCAGCCATATCCAGCGCGTCAACGAATACAGCTATCTGATGGCCCAGCTCGCGGGCAGGGACCATGCGTTCTGCGATGAGATCCGCTGGGCCGCCGCCCTGCACGATGTCGGCAAGATGAGCGTCGACCAGGCGGTGCTGCACAAGCCGGGCAAGCTCGACGAGCGCGAATGGGTCGAGATGAAGGCGCACACGACCCACGGCATGCGGATCCTGAACGGTCATCCGCGCCTCGCCATGGCCTGCGACATCGCCTATTGCCACCACGAGATGTGGGCCGGCGGCGGCTATCCGCGCGGTCTCGCCGGCGAGGCGATTCCGATCGAAGCCCGCATCGTGGCGCTGGCCGACGTCTATGATGCGCTGCGCAGCGAGCGGCCGTACAAGCCGGCCTACAATCATGACCGCGCGATCGAGATCATGCTGCATGGCGACGAGCGCATGCGGCCGGAAAGCCATTTCGATCCGACGCTGCTGGCGCTGTTCGGCAAGCATCACCAGCGGTTTGCCGACCTCTGGACCCAGATGGCCGAACACGCGCCCGGTCCTGATGCCACCGCCCGCGCCGGCTGACCCGGACGCCTATCGGCGATAGATCGTGAATTCGCCGGACGGCCCCGACATCAGGCCGGGACCATCGCCCAGTTCGCTCTCGGGCACCGGAAACGGCATCGGTTTGGCGCCGCAGGCGGCGAGCAGGCTGCCGGCGAGCATCAGCAGGATCGCGGGCATGACGCGACCGGGTGCGCGGGGCTTCAAAACCGCACCCGTGCGCCGGCCGTCACGGTCGTGATGCCGTAGTAGCTGGCGAATTCGCGGCTGAGCGTCTGGCGATGGGTGGCCAGGAACAATTCCATGCCGGCATCGTCGACGTTCTGGACGAATTCGAGACCAAAGCCGCGGGCGACGTCGCCCGCGAAATTCAGCTCGTCATTCTCGTTGTAATCGACCGAGAAGGCGCTTTGGCCGAGCTCCCAGAAATGGGTGAGCCAGCCGAGCTTGGTATAATACATGACCGGCGACAGCGGATGGCCGAGCGGATCGTTGTATTTGACGTCGCGCGTGCCGCCGGCAAAGGTCGCGTTCAGCCCGTCGGGCAGCAGCACCGAGACCGAGCCGGAATATTGCTTCGACGCATTGGCGGAATTGTCGGCGATCGAGGCGGCTGCGAGCGCGCCGGTGCCGATCGGCGCGGAGGCGTAGCCATAGGGGTTGGTTGGTGCCGAATGGTTGCGGCCGTCGGCATCGGCAAAGCCGAAGGCAGCCGAAATCTTGACGCCTTCCCAGATCGAACCATAGCGCACGGCCAGGTCGAACGCGCCGCCATCGACCAGCGAGCCGGAAAGCTGCACGGGCCCGAACATCGGGCTGTCGTAGCGGATGCGGTCGTCGCGCACGAGGCCGTTCATATAGTTGAACACGGTGCCGACGGCCGGGCCGAAGGCGTTCGCCGGCGAATTGATGAAACTGCCCCTGGCCGTGCCGGGGATGCGCCCGGCACCCCGCTGGCGGAACGCGAAGCCGCCGTCGATGTCGGCGATGTTGGAATAGGAGGCGACCAGCGTGCCCGACTGGTCTGCCTCGGTGACGAGGTAGGTCGCGGTCGAGCCGAAGCCCAGGCGGACGCCGCCCCAATCCTTGTTCTGGATGAAGGCCTCGACCTGGCGGGCGGTGAAGGTTCCGCCGACATTGTTGGCCGACGAGCCGCCGGTCGGCGTGAAGTTGTTGACGGCGCTCGGGCTGTCCTGGGACAGCGAGGTGTTGGCCGAGCTGTTCGGTGTGATCTGCGCCTCGAGATTGAACCCGCCGCTGGTATCCTTGTTGATCCGGCCTTCGCCGACGAAGCGGAGGCGGCTCGAGGAGATGTTGTTGTCGACGTTGCGCACGGTCGAATTGCGGCCGTCGTCGCCGAAGATTTCCATCCGGTCGACCTGGCCGGATACGCTGACCTTGACCCGGTCGGCACCTGACGAGATGGCGGCGGCCGGCAGCTTCGGGATGTTGTCGGGCGCGCCGGGACCGGCGGCGGTATAGGGCGGCAGCGTCGAGGTCGCATCCAGATTGCCCGGGTTCTTGGTCAGCGGCGTACCCTTCGCCACCGTCGCTATCGTCGCTTCTGGGGCCGGCGCCGCTTGCGCGACCTTGGCTGCCTGCAACTGGGCCTGCAGCGCCTGGACCTGCCTGGTCAGTGCCTGGATCTGCTGGTTGTTCTGCTGCTGGACGATCTGCAGCTGCTGGGCCAATGCCTTCAACTGCGCTTCGACCGCCGGATCGGTCGCAGCGAAAGCGGCTGCCGGCATCAGCGCCAGCGCGGCGCTCGCGGTCAAAAGAGCGCGGCGATATTGCCGCGCGGCCAAGACCCAGGCGTTCGTCGTCATTGCCGTACCCCCCATTTCCCCGCATACGCCTAACGGCGAGAAAGGTTCGTGCCTGGTCGCGGCATTGTCGCCGATGGTTGTATGAAAACCACTTTGCACATGGGAATGCCACTCCTTACCGGGGACGGGACGAGAATGCTCCGCCGTTCGTCGACGGGCGACATGGCGCCCGATGATGCTTCCGTGACACAGGTTTTCCGCCGCGGTCGGGCTGTAACAAATGTCATCTTCTGCGGATTGACAGCCCGCGGCGAACGGCCTAATGGCAACCCTGTTCCGGGCTCGGCGCGCTGCACCTTGCTCCGGAACATCCATCGCCCTTCAGAGAGTGAAATGGCCAGTCATAGTAGTGGCGCCCCGGTCGAGGCAGAGCCTCCGAGCTTGGGCGCCGCAGAGCATCACGGAAGTTTCTCGCCGGCCGCTGGCGCTGGCGTACGGACCCCGACCTTCTGACGGGCGTTCGTGCGTTTGCCTCTCGGCCGGGGAAAGTCCCGCTGGGAGGTTAAGCATGAACATCCTCGTTCGTCTGCCGACGGCGCGTGCGCGCCACGGCGACAAGGCCGGAAGGAGCCGCATCCATGCGCGGTGAATCCTTCCTGTTTGCGATCACGCCGCGGCGCGGCCTGTTGCCCAACCGTTGGGATCTCGTCGCCTTTCCGCTGATCATCGGGCTGCTGGCGCTCACGGTGATCGGCGGCAAGCAGATGAGCGCGCCGCTCACCATCCTCGACACCGCCGCGGTCACGCTCGATCCGGCCAACCTGCCCGAATACGCGCTGCGCACGACGCTCCGCATGCTGGCGGCGCTCGTGGCATCCCTGGTGTTCACGCTGGTCTACGGCACGCTCGCGGCCAAGAGCCGGCGGGCCGAACTCGTGCTGGTGCCCATCCTCGACATCCTCCAGTCGGTGCCGGTGCTGAGCTACATTTCGTTCACCGTCGTCTTCTTCATGGCGCTGTTCCCGGGCCAGGTCGCCGGGGCCGAGCTGGCCGCGATCTTCGCGATCTTCACCAGCCAGGCCTGGAACATGACGTTCAGCTTCTACCAGTCGCTGCGCACGGTGCCGCACGACCTGGACGAGGCGTCGCGCGGGTTCCGCTTCTCCGCCTGGCAGCGGTTCTGGCGGCTGGAAGTGCCATTCGCCATGCCCGGCCTGATCTGGAACATGATGATGTCCATGTCGGGCGGCTGGTTTTTCGTGGTCGCGGTCGAGGCGGTCACGGTCGGCGACACCACCATCACCCTGCCGGGTGTCGGCGCCTACCTGGCGAAGGCGATCGATGCGCGCGACCTGCATGCGGTCGGTTGGACCATCCTCGCGATGACCGTGGTCATCATCCTCTACGATCAGCTGATGTTCCGCCCGCTCGTCGCCTGGGCCGACAAGTTCCGGTTCGAGATGACGGCTGCCCAGGCGGCGCCGGAATCCTGGTTCCTCGACATGATGCGCCGCGCCCGCCTGGTGCAAAAGGCGGGTGCGCCGCTCGGCTGGCTGCTGCGCAGCTTCGTCCGCCTGCGCATCCCGCTGCCCCAAGGCACCCGGCAGGTCAATACCCGCCGCACGACCCTGTCCAAGATCGTCGATCTGGTCTGGTACGGCGTGGTCGCCGTCACCACGATCTACGTCGCCTGGCGCATCATCGACTTCATCGATGCGGAGCTGGGCTGGAACGACCTGCTCGAGGTGATGACGCTCGGCTTCTACACGCTGATCCGCGTCGTCATCCTGATCATCGTCGCGACGGTCGTCTGGGTGCCGATCGGGGTCATGGTCGGCCTGCGGCCGAAACTGGCCCAGCGCATCCAGCCGCTCGCCCAGTTCCTGGCGGCCTTCCCGTCGAACCTGCTGTTCCCGATCGCGGTCATGGGCATCCTGCACTACGACCTCAATCCGGACATATGGCTGTCGCCGCTGATC
This sequence comes from Aliidongia sp., assembly GCF_035943795.1. Lineage (NCBI taxonomy): Bacteria > Pseudomonadati > Pseudomonadota > Alphaproteobacteria > Rhodospirillales > Dongiaceae > Aliidongia > Aliidongia sp. The sequence goes on from NZ_DASZBY010000144.1 coordinate 9,048, forward strand.
ATCCTCGGCACCCAATGGTATATCCTGTTCAACGTCATCGCCGGGGCCACCACCTATCCGAACGAGCTGCGCGAGGCCGCGGCCAACTTCAAGATCCGGGGCTGGCAATGGTGGCGCAAGGCGATGCTGCCGGGGATCTTTCCCTATTACGTGACCGGCGCCATCACCGCGTCGGGCGGTGCCTGGAACGCGTCGATCGTGGCCGAGATCGTCAAATGGGGGCCGGATACGGTGAAGGCCCACGGGCTCGGCGCCTACATCACCGAGACCACGGCCGCCGCCGACTACCCTAAAATCGTCCTCGGCGTCGCCGTGATGTCGTTCTTCGTGATCGTGTTCAACCGGATCGTCTGGCGTCCGCTCTACGTGTATGCCGAACGTCGGTTGCGGTTGGATTGAGGAGGCTGCAAGCCATGTTGAATCTGGTTCAGACCCCGGCGGGCGCCGCAGAAGTGCTCTCGGTCAAGGGCGTCCGTCAGGGCTTCGAAAAGAACTCCGGCGAGCTGCTGGTGCTCGACAACGTCGACCTGACGCTGCGGGATGGCGAGATCGTCGCCTTGCTGGGCCGCTCCGGTTCCGGCAAGTCCACCCTGCTGCGCATCATCGCGGGCCTAATCAAGCCCAGCGCCGGCGAGGTGGTCTATCGCGGCGAGGCGGTCAAGGGGCCGGCGGAGGGGGTGGCGATGGTATTCCAGACCTTCGCGCTGTTCCCATGGCTGACCGTGTTGCAGAACGTGGAAGTGGGCCTGGAGGCGCTGGGCGTCGACCCGAAGGAATCGCGCAAGCGGGCGCTGGCGGCGATCGATCTCATCGGCCTCGACGGTTTCGAATCCGCTTATCCGCGCGAGCTGTCGGGTGGCATGCGCCAGCGGGTGGGTTTCGCCCGCGCGCTGGTGGTCGACCCGACCATCCTGCTGATGGACGAGCCGTTCTCGGCACTCGACGTGCTGACGGCGGAGACGCTCAGGACCGACCTGCTCGATCTTTGGACCGAGAAGCGGCTGCCGACCAAGGCGGTGCTGCTCGTGACCCACAATATCGAAGAGGCCGTTTTCATGGCCGACCGCATCCTGGTGTTCTCGTCGAACCCGGGCCGGGTCGCGGCCGAGATCAAGGTGCCGTTCCTCCATCCGCGCAACCGGCTGGACCCGATCTTCCGCCAGATGGTCGACGAGATCTACGCCAAGATGACGGCGCGGCCGGCGCCCGATTCCAAAGGCAAGATCCGCGGCGTCGAGATCGGCACCTGGATCCCACGCGTCTCGACCAACATCATGGCCGGCCTGATCGAGACGGTCGCGGCCGCCCCCTACAGCGGCCGGGCCGACCTGCCGGAGATCGCGCGCAGCCTGCAGCTCGAAGGCGACGAGCTGTTTCCGGCGGCCGAGGCCCTCCAGAACCTGGGCTTTGCCGAGGTGCGCGAGGGCGACATCCATCTGACCATGCCGGGCCGGGTATTCGCCGAGGCCGACACCCAGCAGCGCAAGCGCATGTTCTCCGACCATCTGCTGCGCCTGTTCCCGCTCGCGGCTCATATCCGCCGCGTGCTCGACGAACGGCCAGGCCACCGGGCGCCGCGCGTACGGTTCGAACAGGAGCTGGAGGATTACCTGAGCGACGATGCGGCCGAGGAAACGATCGACACGATCATCAACTGGGGCCGCTACGGCGAGATCTTCTCGTACGAGGATCAGGCCGAGATGTTCAGCCTGGAAAACCCGGAAGGCTGACACCGGCGCGCCCGATTTCGACGGCGCCGGGTGATCGAGAATGGAGAAAATAGAATGACCGACCGCATTCCGGCGCCGAGCATGCGCCATCGGGGAACGGTCGCGGCCGGCCTGGCACTGCTCGGCGTCGCCGGCCCCGCTCTCGCCGACGATGCCGGTCTCCAGGCGGCCAAGCCGACCGGCCTTTGGGAGCGCGACACGCTGACCGGCGATTGGGGCGGCGTGCGGTCCGATCTGGAGGATGCCGGCATCAAGCTCGGTGCGATCGAGATCAGCGAGGGCTTGGCCGATCTGCGGGGCGGGGCCAGGACCGGCGCCGCTTACGAGGGGCGGACCGAGCTCGACCTGGATCTGGACCTGGAAAAGCTCGCCGGTTGGACCGGTGCCGCGATCCACGTCAACGCCTGGCAGAGCCATGGCCGGGGCGTGAGCGGCAACTATACCGGCAATCTGTTGACCGCCAGCGACGTCGAGGCGGATCGCGGCACCCGGCTGTTCGACCTCTATCTCGATCAGACGGCGTTCGACGGCCTGGTATCGCTGCGGATCGGGCAGCAGGGCGCCGACGATGAATTCATCGCCAGCAAGACGGCGGGGCTGTTCTTCAATTCGACCTTCGGCTATCCGGGCCTGCCGTCGCTCGACCAGCCGTCGGGCGGCCCGGCGTTTCCGTTGGCGACGCCGGCGGTGCGCCTGAAACTGGCGCCGACCGACCAGGTGACCCTGCTCGTCGCCGCCTTCGACGGCGATCCTGCTGGCCCCGGTACGGGCGATCCGCAGGCGCGCGATGCGTCGGGTACGGCTTTTCGCACCGGCGATGGCGTGCTGGGCTTCTTCGAGGCGCAATATGCGGTCAACCAGGGCAAGGACGCCGCCGGGCTGCCGGGAACCTACAAGCTGGGCGCCTGGGTGCATTCCGGCCGGTTCGCCGACCAGCATTTCGACCGGACCGGCCTGTCGCTGGCCGACCCCCGGTCGAGCGGTCTGGCGCGCCAGCACGACGGCGACTGGAGCGTCTATGGCATCGCCGACCAGATGCTGTGGCGGCGCCCGGATACGGACGATCAGGGATTGTCGTTGTTCGTGCGCTTGATGGGCGCGCCGGCCGATCGCAATCTGATGGATCTCTATGCGGACGGCGGCCTGAATTTCAAAGGCCCGTTCGCCGGACGGGACGGCGACCTGATCGGCCTGGCCTGCGCCTATGGCCGGATTTCCGCCGACGCCAGCCGGCTCGATGCCGATCTCCAGCACGGTCTGCCCGGCCGGCCGGTGCGCGACAACGAGAGCCTGATCGAGGCGACCTACCAGGCGCAGGTGGCGCCCTGGTGGCAGCTGCAGCCCGACCTGCAATACATCGTCCATCCGGGCGGCCACGCCCCGTTGCCGACCGACCCGACCCAGCGCCGCACGATCGGCAATGCGACGGTCGTGGGCGTGCGGACGGTGGTGACATTCTAGAGAGAGCAGGGGCCGGCCAGTCGGGCAACCAGGCCGGCCCCGCCCGGTTCGGCGGCTTTACGCCGTCTTGCCGGGTTGCTTCACGACGCGCAGGTAGGGCTTCAGGGTCTTCCAACCTTCGGGGAAGCGCGCCTTCGCGTCGGCGTCGGACAGCGACGGCACGATGATGACGTCGTCGCCGTTCTGCCAGTTCACCGGGGTCGCGACCTTGTGCTGGTCGGTCAGCTGCAGGCTGTCGATCACGCGCAGGATCTCGGCGAAATTCCGGCCCGTGGAGGGCGGATAGGTCAAGGTCAGGCGGACCTTCTTGTTCGCGTCGATGATGTAGACCGCGCGCACGGTGACGGTCGGATCGGCTTCGGGATGGATCATGCCGTAGAGCGACGAGACCGTGCGGTCCGCGTCGGACAGCACGGGGAAATTCAGCTTCTGGCCCTGGGTCTCTTCGATATCCTCGGCCCATTTGCCGTGGTTCTCGGTGGTGTCGACCGACAGCCCGATGATCTTGACGTTGCGCTTGTCGAATTCCGGCTTCAGGCGCGACGCCTCGGCCAGCTCGGTCGTGCACACCGGCGTGAAATCCTTCGGGTGGCTGAACAGCACGCCCCAGCTCGACCCCAGCCAGTCATGGAAATGGATCTCGCCTTCGTTGGAGGCCTGCGTGAAGTCGGGGGCGACGGTACCCAGTTGGATGGACATGGTGAAAGAAACTCCCTTATTTCAAGGCGATGCGGGGTCTGTTCAGGCGGTCGGGTGCCGGCCCCAGGGCGAGATGGGCCGCGAAGATGTCGGGGCTGTCGCAGCGATAAGGTGAAGCAAGCCGCTTCGGGCACCGTCGGTCCATGACCAAACTCCAGGTAACGATCCTGGGCCCACGGGATCTACCCCGTGGCGCTTTAGCGTTTGGTGTCGCGGCGCAAGCTGCCCGTCAAATCCCGCGGGTCCCGTTTGGCAGGACCGAGGCGGACGTTAGCGACGAGGCGCGGGCCTGTCAATATACTGTCGGGAGCGGCAATATGTTGGTTGCGCAGGTAACGGGTTTCGGGGTGGTCCTGGCTGGCATGCAGCTAATCGCACCATTGCATAATCTACTTTGGCTTTACGCGCGGAATTGCACGAACGCCCGCTTCCTTTCTGACTGCTTGCCCTTCAGGCTTCAACCTAACACTATGTGCATTATAAGAGAAAGCTGCGGCACTCCATTATAGAGGCGGAGGCAGAAAATGAACGACCTCGACAGATCATTCGATAAAGCGAAAGAAATATTCTCTGACGTTCGTTTGAATCAAGAAAATATAAGTAGTGAAGAAGATGCAAAGATACAAATAATAAATAGAATTTTGATTGAGTCTCTTGGGTGGCATGCGGCAGAGTTATCTGCGGAACGAAAGAACGAGAATGGATATTCTGACTATATTGTTTTCAATGGAAAGCGTAGATTTTTTCTCGTAGAAGCAAAGAGGCAAGATCTTATTTCCGTATCTACGCAAGCACGCACTCGTCAAGATTACAAGATTTCCGGCCCTGCTCTGAAACCTGCCCTGCGAGGGATTGAACAAGCTGCTTCATATTGTGCCCCTCTTGGTATTCCGCTTGCAGTAGTTACGGACGGCGCGACGTGGATTATTTTTAAGCCTTATATTCAGGATGATTCTTATCAAGATAGACAAGCAATTGTATTCCCTGGCTATGATGCTGTTTTATCGGATTTTTCAACGTTTTACGAATTGCTTTCAAAAGACAGTTGCCAGAAGAACCTGTATAAAGTGATTTTTGATAAGGTTCACGAAAACAGGTTATTTGTTAGTCAAATTCTTAAGTCAGCAATTTCGGAATTTGATTTGAGGATAGAGCAAAAGTCGGCACTCGCGTTCGACCTTGAGCCGGTTTTTTCGAAATTCTTCTCCGCACTAACAGGAGATGATGACCCAGATTTGATTATAAATTGTTTTGTCGAGACAAAAGAGAGCCGAGTTGCTGATTTTTCCCTTGAGAAAATTACCGAAAATGTGCTCGGCAACGTTGCTCCAGTAAATAAGACCGTGGACGAAGGTTTGAACTCTATTATAGAGAGCACAATTGACGGAGAGCTGGGTCAGACTGTATTCATTGTTGGTCCCACGGGTGCGGGAAAGTCTACTTTCTTAGATCGGTTTTTTAAGAAAACTCTTTCCAAAGCAATCCGAGAGCTATGCGTGGTAATAAATATTAACGCGCTGGACGCTTCCGGCAACGAGCGAACCTCTATCGGTTGGATGACGGGCCAAATTATTACCAGCATTGAGAAGCAGATATTTAAAGACGGATTCCCCAACTGGAATGATCTTCAAGCTCTTTATCAGGGAGATTACGTTAGAAGATCAAAAGGTGTGGATGCGCAACTCTACAATAGAGATAAACAGGCTTTCAAAGAGAAGTTTGGGCAATATATGGACGATCAAGTTGAAAGGGATAGAGAAGGATACCTTTCACGGCTTCTTCGCGATGTGGTGGATAACAGAAAGAAATTACCGATACTAGTAGTTGATAATACAGATGAATTTGGCTTGGAATATAAAGAGAAAATTTTTCAATATTGTCAATCTATCCGCCGGGGCGCGAATCATTGTCTTTTGATATTTCCGGCGACAGATAAGTCGGCATGGCAATTTTCCAAAACCGATATTTTCAATATATATGCATCAAAGTCATTTTTCTTGCCTACGCCCTCACCGCGCGAGGTTTTCCGCAAGCGCGTTGACTATCTTCGGGGAAAGATAAGCGATTTTGGTGTGGGGAAAACTAAGGCTGGTTATTTTATGAATAAAGGAATTAAGGTAACAATTCCAAATCTTGAAGGGTTTGCTTCGTTAGTTGAGAATATTTTTGTCGACCAAGATTTTGCATCGCGATGCATTGGGGAAATATCTAACTACAATATCAGAAAAACTCTGAAGCTTTCAAAGAGAGTTATCACATCTGCTTATTTGGATATCGAAGACATAGTTAAATACTATATTGTTGGACAAATTAAAACACCATCTCAGGAAGGCTTTATGTCTGCTCTGATGTGTGGCGACTATAATTATTTTAAGAATGATGATGATCATCATATTTTTTCGATATTCCAGGTCAGCCCGGGAATTCGACAGTCTCCATTGCTTTATTTAAGAATTCTACTCTTGTTAAGACTAAAACATCTTGCGAGCGATGAGGACGAAAATAGATATTTATCTGCCCAATCAATCTACCAGTATTTTGATATAATCGGGATTTCTGAATTATCTATTGAAAAAAGCCTTCTGGCGCTACTTGAGTCGGAGCTGATAGAGCCATATGATTTATCTGCTCCTGATTTAAGTCAGTCGCAAAAATTGGCGATTACGCACAGCGGCCTTGCTCACATCGAAATGGCACTCTTCAATCCTGTCTACTTTGAGCAGATGGCACTCACGACGCGTATTCCGGATTTAGAGGTAGTCAAACGGCTCCAAGAAATATTGCACTCCGACGCCACATATGACGAGTACACGGCGCAATTGCGCGACGTCTTCGCAACCTATCTACGTGCTGAAGATGCTAAATACACCGTATTCCCTACCTCAGTGAATTTCGATGAGCAACGAAATCTCGCGGCGGATATCGTAAACCAGTGGAAGATTGCGGAAGCTCCGAGGGGCGATCGTCGAGATCCCATAGCAATTCGCGCCCAGTATGGCCTCGTATCAGAAGGATTAATACCAAGTCCCTGAGAGGATGACTCGGGGGCTTGCGGTGGCAGCCTGGGTCTGATTCAACGTGGCGAACTGAACGAGGTTCGCCATGCCGATTGCTTTACGGGATGATTTTGGTGCGCAGGAGCTGCGCCTTGCGGCC
>NZ_DASZBY010000145.1:0-54361 GCF_035943795.1 Aliidongia sp.
CGCCCCCGGCAACCATGACCTGCCGGGTCGCCCGGAGCCGCGCCGGACCCCTGGCCCCCCAGTTCGAGCGCCAGAGGCGTCCGGCCCCTGGCGACGGGTCCACTTATCATGACACCGTCACGCGTCGGTAAGACGCACAGGCTACCCTCCAAACGGCTTGTTAACCATAACCGTCTAGGGAGCCTGCAATGCTACGTCGAGGATTTCGCGGCGTCGCGGCTGTTGCCGCCATGCTTGCTACGATGTCGACGCACGTTGCCCATGCCGAAGCCCTTCTGGGCAACGGAACTGTCGATCGCGTGCTGGTCTTGAGCATCGACGGCATGCACGCGGTCGATTTCGCCAATTGCGCCAAGGGTGTCTCGCCGATCGACGGCGGTACGCCCTATTGTCCGCAACTGGCAGCACTCGCTCAGCGCGGTGTCACCTACCAGCAAGCAACGACGTCGAAGCCGTCAGACTCATTCCCCGGCCTGACCGCCATCGTCACTGGCGGGTCACCACGGTCGACCGGTGCGTTCTACGACGTGAGCTACGACCGCTCGTTGTCGCCGCCGGCCAAGACGACGCCCTATGGCATCGTCGGTGGCGCCGATCTCTGCCCGCGCGTGGTCGGGACCCAGATCGGCTTCGACGAGGAGATCGACGTCGACCTGACCAGGATCGACGCCGGCGGCGGCATCGATCCTGGCTATCTGCCGCGCGACCCCAAGAATCATTGCGCCCCGGTCTATCCGCACAGCTTCATCCGCGTGAATACGCTGTTTGAAGTGGTGAGGGCCGCCGGCGGTTACACCGCCTGGTCCGACAAGCATCAGTCCTATGAGCTGGTGAAGGGGCGCAGCGGCCAGGGTGTCGATGATTTCTATGCGCCCGAGATCAACTCGATCCCGGTCTCTCTGCCGCAGGTCACGCTGACCGCCTGTAACCCCCTGCCCGACCAGACGGCCGTCGCCAACAGCAATGCCTGGACCGACAGTTTTGCCAACATCCGCTGCTACGACAGCCTGAAGGTTCAGGCGATCTTGAGCGAGATCAACGGCCGCCGGCACGACGGCGTCGCCTCCGCCCCGGTGCCAACCGTGTTCGGCATGAATTTCCAGGCGGTCAGCGTCGGCGAGAAGCTGATCGAAAGCAGCGCGGGTCTGACCGGTGGTTACACCGATCCCTATGGCGTACCGACTCCGGCGCTGCTCGACGAGATCAAGTTCGTCGATCATTCGATCGGCCTGATAGTCAACGCGCTCCGGGCGCGCGGCCTGCTCGACCGCACGCTCATCATCATCAGCGCGAAGCACGGCCAATCGCCGACGGACCCGAAACGCGTCCTGCGGATCCCGGCGGACAATGCCGGCCTTACAGCCCCCTCGTCGATCCTCAGCCCGAACGGCGTCGGCCGGGGCTACCCGGTCGTCCAGGCGCTGGAAGACGACATTTCCTTGATCTGGCTCAGCGAGAACAACCTGATTCAGACCGTGGGCAACGTGGCGCTGCTCGAATCCCATGCGAACCAGATCGGTGCCGGCGGTGGCCAGATCTATGCCGGGCCGACGCTCAACCTGATGTTCAACGATCCGGCCGTCGATCCCCGAACGCCGAATATCGTGGTCGCCCCCAACGTCGGCGTGGTTTACACCGGCGGCAAGAAGAAGCTCGCAGAGCATGGCGGCTTCGCCCATGACGACACCAACGTCATGCTCCTGGTGGCGCACCCGTCGCTCGCGGCGGCAACCATCAGCACGCCGGTCGCCACGGCCCAGATCGCGCCGACGGTGCTCGCCGCCCTCGGCCTCGATCCGGGCGCGCTCGATGCGGTCCGCGAAGAGGGAACGGCAGTCCTGCCAGCGCTGCAGCACTAGACCACTCTCAAATCCGACACGGTCGCTTCCCCTGCGCCCCATTCATGCTTGAATGGGGCGACAAAGCTTGGGAAAGACCGACGATGCAGATCGACGCCGACGACCGCCTGAATCGCTTCCTCGACGAAATCTTCCTGGAGGAACTGGCGCTGTCGCCGGAAACCGCGACCATGCTGGGGCGGGCCGAAGGCAAGGATCGCTGGGCCGACCAGTCGGATACCGGGCGCGAGGCCGAGTTCCGTCTGGCGGAGCGCGCGCTTGCACGGCTCGAAGCCGAATTCCCCATCGAGCCGCTGAGCCCGACGGGACGGCTCAGCCACCGCCTGTTCGCCGAGCGCTGCCGCATGCGCCTGGCACTCGAACCGCACCGCTGGCTGCTCTACCCGGTGACCCACATGCTGGGCGGCCATAGCCTGTTGCCGATGGTGCTGATCACCGCCCATCAGGTCGCCACCGCCGCCGATGCCGACGCCTATGTCACCCGGCTGCAGGGCCTCGGGCCGGCGATCGACCAGTTGCTGGCGGCGGTCGAGGCGCGACGCGCCCGCGGCGTCGCGCCACCGGGCCTGACCTATCCCAAGATGATCGCGGCGGCCCGCACGCTCGTCACCGGCGCGCCGTTCGATACACACGGCACGAGCCCGCTCCTGGCAGACTTCACCGCGAAGCTCGACGGGCTGGATCTGCCGGAGACCGAGCGGTCGCGCCTTGCCGCGGCCGCGACCGACGCCCTGCTCCGCTGCATCGGTCCGGCCTATCGCCGCTTCATCGCGACCATGGCGCGACTGGCGGCGGACGGACCGAGCGAGCATGGCTTGTCCGCATTCGAGGGCGGCCGGGCCGCCTATGCCACCCTGCTTCGCCGCGAGACGACGCTCGACCTGTCCCCGGCTGAGGTCGGCGCGTTCGGCCACGGGGAACTTGCGCGCATTCACGATGAGATGCGCGCAATCATGCAGCGGCTCGAGTTCCAGGGCACCCTGCAGGATTTCTTCGCCTGGATGCGCGCAGCGCCGGAACTGCATTTGCGCAACGACGCCGCGGGCAAGGCAGAATACCTCGCCCGCGCCCAGGCGACGGTCGACGCCATGCAGGCCCGCCTGCCCGATATCGTCGGCCGACTGCCGAAAGCGGCGCTCGAAGTGACGGCGATGGCCGGCTTCAACGAGGGCTCGGCTACCGCGGCCTTCTATAATCCGCCGGGCGACGGCGGCAGCCGGCCAGGCTATCTGGAAATCAACCTGCTCGATGTGTCGCAGAACCCGATCTACCAGATCGAGGCGCTGATGCATCATGAGGGCGTGCCCGGCCATCATCTGCAGATCGCCGTCGCCATGGAATTGGACGGCCTGCCGCTGTTCCGCCGGTTCGACATCTGCAACGCCCACGCGGAAGGCTGGGCGCTCTATGCCGAAAAATTCCCCAAGGAGCTGGGCTTCTACCAGGATCCTCATGCCGACTTCGGGCGGCTGTCGATGGAGGCGTGGCGCGCCAGCCGGCTGGTGGTCGACCCCGGCATCCATCACGACGGCTGGAGCCGCGACCGGGCGATCCGCTTCATGACCGAGAACACGGCAGAATCGCCGCTCAACATCGCGATCGAGGTCGACCGCTATTTCGTGTTTCCGGGCCAGGCGACGTCTTATGCGATCGGGCTGATCGAGATCCTACGCCTGCGCGCGGCGGCCGAGACGGCGCTCGGTGACCGCTTCGATCTCCGTGCCTTCCACGACACGCTCCTCGGCGGCGGCTCGGTCCCCTTGCCGATTCTGCGGGAACTGGTCGAGGACTGGGTGGCGGCGCGGGCGGTCCAGCCGCCGGCAGATCCGTAGCGACTCCCGGCGGCTACACCCGGCGCTTGGCGGTCTCGTCGGCATGGTCGCTGACGGCAGAGACGCATGCGGCGCCTGTTCTCAGCACGAAAGCAACCAGGTGCAACGTCGAACTGCCGGCGTGGAGAGCCGCAAGGTCCAAGGCGTTGATTCCGACTTGCGCTGCAGACCACAGCCCCTTGGATTTGTCCTTGTCCTGGAGGGCCTGGATAACACCAACCCCCGAACTGAAGATCGCGACCACGTCGATCGCTTCCGATGTGGCCGTCCCAAAGGCCGGATTGAATTCCTTGACCATGTCGCCGGCGCCGCCCGCGAGTGCCGTAACCAGCGACGCGCCGTGGCGATCCACCTTGAGGAAATTTCCGTAGGAGGCGAGATGGGTCCTGAGCGCCTCGGGATCCCCGAGCGCGCTTCCGGTGATCGGGACCGCCAGCGCCATAGAACTGTCGCCCGAGACCATCGCGACCGGGGTGCCGGTCGACGGATCGAGCGCTGGGCGCAGCAGCGCTGGAATATACGACGGCGCGGCTCCGATTTTCATCTTTTGCCCTCAAGGTCGGTTCAGCCCCAAGCAGCCCGGCGCTCGGTCCGACACGCAGGATAGTTCAGAGCCGGCGGAGACGATAGCCGCAACGGGGGTTTCAGCCGCTAGGCTGCCGCCGGCGGTACCACCAGCACCTTGTCGACCCGGTGGCCGTCCATTTCCTTCACTTCGAAGCGCCAGCCCTCGACCGAGATATGGTCGGCCACCTTCGGCACGCGCTTCATCCGCGCCATGAGGAAGCCGCCCAGCGTATGGAAGTCGCCGGTGTCTTCCTCGGGCAGGTTCTTCAGGCCCAACGCATCCTTGACGTCGTCGACCGGGGTCAGGCCATCGATCAGCCAGGAACCGTCCTCGTGCCGAATGATGCCCTGCTCGCCCGGTTCGCCCAGTTCCGCGATGTCGCCGACCAGCGCCTGCAAAATGTCGTGAAGCGTGACCAGCCCGTCGAAATCACCATATTCGTCCACGATCAACGCCAGGGGCTCGCCGGACTTTCGCAGCGTTTCCAGCAGCTTGAGCGCCGGCACCGTGTTCGGCACATAGAGCGGCGGGCGGATCAACGCACGCAGGTCGATCGGCTGGCCGGAAAGCGAGGCGGCCAGCAGGTCCTTGACCTGGAGGATGCCGACGACATTCTCGGGCCCGCCCTCGACGACCGGGAAGCGCGACAGGTCGGACGCCTTGATCTTCGCGAGATTGTCTTCGAGCCCATCCTCGATATCCAGCAGCTCGACCTGGGTGCGCGGCGTCATGATCGCGTCGACATGGCGGTCGCCCAGCCTGAGCGCCATCTGCACGATGGCGGATTCGGCCTCGTGGAATTCGCCGGCGGCGGCGCCCTCGCGCATCATCAGATTGATCTCTTCGTCGGTCACCGGCGCCGACTTGCCGCCGGACAGCGGCAACAGCTTCAGGACGAGATCGGTCGCCCCGCTCAAAAACCATTCCGCTGGCGAAACGACGATAGTGACCACAGTCATGAACCGGGCGAGGAAGATGGAGATCGCTTCGGGATGGGCGATCGCGATGCGCTTCGGCACCAGTTCGCCCACGACGATGGTCATGAAGGAGATCGTGATCACGATCAGGCCGACGGCGATCGCGTGGGAATAATCGGCCAGCGCCGGAATCGTCTCGATCGCGGCCGCCAGCGGGATCGCGAAACTGTCGCCGCCGATGGTCGACACGCTGACGCCGATCAGCGTGATGCCGATCGAGACGGTCGAGAGAAACCGCCCGGACTTGTTCAAAAGCGCCAATGCGGCGACGGCTCCGCGATGGCCGTTGTTGGCAGAGGCCTGCAGCCTGGTCTTCCGCGCGCCCACGAGCGCCAGCTCCGCCATGGCGAAGACGCCATTCAGCAGGATGAGGAACAGAAGGAGGATGATTTCGATCAGCATGTCCGGTCAAACGATCATAGCACGGGGTCCCGTTCCATTCGACCGGGCTCAAGCCGTTCGCCCATAAAAGAAAAGCCGCCCCGGAGGGCGGCTTTCCAAAATCGGTCGCGCGGAACCGGAGCCGATCAGCGCGAGTAGAACTCGACCACCAGGTTCGGTTCCATCTGCACCGGGTACGGCACGTCCGCGAGCTTCGGCGCGCGCACATACTTGCCCTTGAGCGCGGCGCCGTCGACTTCGTGGTAGGTCGCGAAATCACGCTCGCCCGAGGCGACGGCCTCGATAACCAGCGCCATCTGCTTGGACTTGTTGCGCACCTCGATGGTGTCGCCGTCCTTGACCTGGTACGACGCGATGTTGACGCGCTTGCCGTTCACGGTCACGTGGCCGTGGTTGACGAACTGGCGGGCGGCGAACACGGTCGGGACGAACTTCATGCGATACACGACCGCGTCCAGACGGCGCTCCAGCAGCTCGATCAGGTTCTCGCCCGTGTCGCCGCGACGACGAACGGCCTCGTCGTACAGGCGGCGGAACTGGCGCTCGCCGATGTTGCCGTAATAGCCCTTGAGCTTCTGCTTGGCCATCAGCTGCGTGCCGTAGTCGGTCGGCTTCTTGCGGCGCTGACCATGCTGGCCCGGACCATATTCGCGGCGGTTGAGCGGGCTCTTGGCCCGGCCCCACAGGTTGACACCGAGGCGGCGATTGATCTTGTATTTGGATTCTTGACGCTTGCTCATGGCACTCTCGTTTTCGGGACCCCTTATGGGATCGCCTTTTGTCCCGGTAGTCCCGCATCGGACCTGCCCTCAGGCCATGCGGGCGGGGTGTCCTCTCGATCGGAAGACCCCACATTCCCGGGAAGGGAAGGCGCGGAATATACGGTCTCAGGCGCTGCTGTCAACCGAACCCGGCCCGATGCATGGCCGATACGCATCGAGGCGCCGTCAATCCCGCTTACGGATCGCCACCAGGGACGCGATCACGCCATGCAGCGTCTTTACGTCCTGCTCGGTCAGTTCGGCGCGGGTCAGCAGGTTGCGCACGTTGCGGATGGTGTGCGCGCGCCGCTCCGGCGGATGGAAGAAGCCGCCGATCTCCAGCTCAGCCTCCAGATGGTGGAACAGGTGCACCATGTCGCCATGGGTCGCCGGCGTCGAGATCAGCGGCGTCACCTCATCGGCCATCGGTTCGGCCGTGCGCTTGCGCCATTCCCAGCCGACCAGCAAAACGGCCTGGGCCAGGTTGAGCGAGGTGAAGCCGGGATTGAGCGGAAAAGTCACCGCGGCATCGGCGAGTGCCACCTGGTCGTTGGTCAGGCCCGACCGCTCGCGCCCGAACAGCACCCCGCATTGGCCACCCTGCCGCATCTCCGCCACCATGCGGTCGGCCGCCCGGTCGGGCGACAGGATCGGCTTCACCATGTCGCGCGTGCGCGCCGTCGTGGCGTAAACGTGGTTCAGGTCGGCGATCGCCGTCTCGACCGTGTCGAACACGCGGGCGCCGTCGATCACGACGTCGGCGCCGGCCGATGCCGCGCGTGCCGGCTCCGACGGCCAGCCATCGCGGGGATTGACCAGGCGCAGGTCGGTCAGGCCGCAATTCAGCATGGCCCGCGCCACGGCGCCGATATTCTCACCGAGTTGCGGCTCGCACAGGATGACGGCCAGGCCTTCAGCCATGGTCAGACCTCCGCGCGCCGCCAGATCGTCCCGTTCGCCCCGTCTTCGAGCGAAATGCCGGCATCGGTCAATTCCTTGCGCAGCCGGTCGGCCTCGGCGAAATCGCGCGCGGCGCGGGCGTCGATGCGCGCGGCGATCAGGCGTTCGACCTCGGCATCGTCGAGCCCGCCGGCCCCCGCCGGACGCCAGCGGAACCAGGCTTCCGGATCGTCGCCCAGCAGGCCCAGCACTTCGCCGCTCGCCAGCAGGGCACCCTTGGCAGCGGCCTTGGCGGGCAAAGTCCTGGCCTTGTTGAGCTCGGTCGCCAGCTCGTGCAGCACGGCCTGGGCCTGGGGCGTGTTGAGATCGTCCATCAGCGGCGCCAGCACCGGCACGTCGTCCGGATAATCCGGCTCGATGTCGGCCACGGCACGCAGCGCCCCGTAGAAGCGGTCGAGCGCGCCCTTGGCCTCGCGCACCCGGCCGTCGTTCCAGTCGAGCGGCTCGCGGTACTGCGCCGACAGCATGGCATAGCGCAGCGCCTCGCCCGGGAAGCGCTGCAGCAGGGCATGGACGGTCTCGATGTTGCCCAGCGATTTCGACATCTTCTCGCCGCCCAGGTCGAGAAAGGCATTGTGCATCCAGACATTGACGAACGGATGGCCGTCATGGGCGCACAGGCTCTGCGCCTGCTCGTTCTCATGGTGCGGGAAGATCAGGTCGACGCCGCCGCCATGGATGTCGATCGTCCGGCCCAGCAACGCCTCGATCATGGCCGAGCATTCGATGTGCCAGCCCGGGCGGCCGAGGCCCCACGGGCTGTCCCAGCCCGGCTCGCCATCCTTGGCCGGCTTCCACAACACGAAGTCGGCCGGCGCCTGCTTGTAGGGCGCCACTTCGACCCGGGCGCCGGCGATCATGTCGTCGAGATTGCGGCCCGACAGCGCGCCATAGGCCGGCATCGAGGCGACGGAGAACAACACATGCCCCTCGGCGGCATAGGCATGGCCCTTGTCGATCAGCCGGCCGATCATCCGGACCATGTCGTCGATATGCTCGGTCGCCCGCGGCGTCAGGGTCGGCGCCAGCGCCCCCACGGCCGCCATGTCGATGTTGTATTGCTCTGTCGTGCGTTCCGTCACCTGGCGGATCGTCTCGCCGCTCGCCGCCGCCGCCGCGATGATCTTGTCGTCCACGTCGGTGATGTTGCGGGCATAGGTGACATGGTCGGCGCCATAGAGCTCGCTCAGCACGCGGAACAGCAGGTCGAACACGATGACCGGCCGCGCATTGCCGATATGGGCATAGGAATAAACCGTCGGCCCGCAGACATACATGCGGACGTTGGACGGATCGATCGGCCGGAAGTCTTCCTTGCGGCGGGTGGCGGTATTGTAGAGGGCGAGCGACACGGGCGCTTCTTTCCAGCGAAAACGGCAAATCCGAAGGGTTTTATGCGGCCCGGCGGCCGCGCAGTCCAGCGCTAGTCCGGACAGCCACACCTACAGAAAACGCCGCTCACCTTAAGCCGCATGGCCTGCGAGCCTGCCAAGCGCCCGCTCCCGCCCGATCAGCGGCAACAGACGCGCCAGTTCCGGGCCATGGTCGACGCCGGTCAGGGCCAGCCGCAGCGGCAGGAACAGGTCGCGGCCCTTGCGACCCGTCGCCTCCTTGACCGCGCCGGTCCAGGTGGACCAGCTGGTCTGGTCGAGCGGGCCGGCCGGCAGCAGGCCCGCCGCCGTCGTCAGGAAGTCGGCGTCGCCCGTGACCGGCGTCACCGGGCCCTGGACCACGTCCCACCAGGGGGCAGCATCGCCGACCCGCAGCAGATTGCCGCGCACCGCGTCCCAGAACGCCGCATCGGCACCGGCCGGCAACCGGTCCGCGACATCGGCGAACGACAACAGGTGCATCAGCTTGCCGTTCAGATGCTCCAGCTCGACGATGTCCAGCTTGGGCTGGCTGCGGCCGAACTTGCCGATCTCGAATTCCTCGATCAACCGAGCCCGATCGGTGCGGATCTCGATCGGATCCGAGGTGCCAAGCTTGGCCAGCAGGCTGAGGATCGACATCGGCTCGATGCCGTCGTCGCGCAGGTTCTCCAGGCTGATCGAGCCGGCGCGCTTCGACAGCTTCCCGCCCGAGGCATCGGCGATCAGCGAGAAATGGCCGAAGGTCGGGACAGTGCCGCCCAGGGCCTGGAACAGCTGGATCTGGACCGCCGTGTTGGCGACATGGTCCTCGCCGCGGATGATGTGGGTGACGGCGAACTCGACGTCGTCGACCACGGACGACAGCGTATAGAGCGGCTGGCCGTCGGCCTTGATCAGCACCGGGTCGCTGAGGTTCTCGGCATGGAACTCGACCGCGCCGCGCACCATGTCGTCCCAGGCGATCCGGCCGCGTTCCAGCTTGAAGCGCCAGGTCGGCTTCTCGCCGTGCCGGAGGCGGGCCTCGATCTCGTGGGGCGTCAGCTTGAGCGCCGCCCGGTCGTAGATCGGCGGCCGGCCGCGTGTCTGCTGCAACTTGCGCTTCAGATCCAGCTCTTCCGGCGTCTCAAAGCAGGGATAGAGCCGGCCGCTCGCGCGCAGGCGATCGGCCGCGGCGTCATAGGCCGCGAACCGGTCGGACTGCCGGGCGAACAGATCCCAGTCGAGCCCCAACCACGTGAGGTCGGTCTCGATCGCGGCGGCATGGGCTGCGGTCGAGCGTTGGAGATCGGTGTCGTCGATGCGCAGCATCAGCCGCCCGCCCGACTTGCGGGCATAGAGCCAGTTGACGATGGCGGTTCGGACGTTGCCGAGATGCAGCCGGCCGGTCGGGCTCGGTGCGAAACGCAGAATGGGGGTCACTCAGCCGCCCTGAAAGGAATTGGTGATGGGATAGCGCCGGTCCCGCCCGAAGGCGCGGCGCGTCGTCTTGACGCCCGGAGGCGCCTGCCGACGCTTGTACTCCGCCCGGTCCAGCATGCGCCAGACTTGCATGACGGTTTCCGACGCATGGCCGCGCGCCACGATCGCCTCGACGGCCATTTCGCGCTCGATCAGGCATTCCAGAATGTCGTCGAGCGTATCGTAGGGCGGCAGTGTTTCGTTGAGGTTCAGCGCTGCCGCTTGCGGTTTCGTGATGATGCGCCCGGGCATGACCGGACCGTCGGGGCCGAGCGCGCCCGCCGGCTTGTTGGCATTCCGCCAGCGCGCGAGTGCTGCCACGGTCGTCCCGTAGACGTCCTTCAGCACGGCATAGTCGCCGTAGAGCGGGGCAAGGCCGATCGACATGTTGGATTTGTTCGCGATCGACAGCACCATCCAGCCGAACGCGTCCGACAGTGCCGTCAGCGTCAGGCCGCGGGCGCGTGACCGTAGGTTTCCCCCAGGAAAGTCGCGTCCGGCGAGGGCCGGGGCCAGCATGGCGCCGAACGCTTCGACCACCGGCGCGATCCCGATGGTCCGCAGTTCGACGTCCAGCAGGTTGGATGCCTGCGCCGCGTCTTCCTGCCCATCAGCGGCCGTGTCGCGATCGGGCATCGTCACGCAATGGACCCGCTCGGAGCCCAGCGCATCGACCGCGACCGCCGCCGCGAGGGCCGAATCGATGCCGCCGGACAGGTCCAGCACCACGCCCGGGAATCGGTTCTTGTCCACATGGTCGCGCAGGCCCAGCACCATCGCCTGATAGGTCGCGGCCAACCCCTCTTCCGGCCGCGCCATCGGACCCGGCTCGATCACCCAGCGCTCGTCGTCGTCGAAGCGCCAATCGGTCGGCACGATCGCCTCCCGCCAGGACGGCGCCTGCAGCTGCAGCTTGCATTGCCGATCGAGCGCGAAGGAGCTGCCGTCGAACACCAGCTCGTCCTGGCCGCCGATCTGGTTGACGGCGAGCAGCGCCAGCCCGCTTTCCCGGACGCGCTGGACCGCGAGCAGGATGCGCTCGTCCTGCCGGTCGGCCTCGAAAGGCGAGCCGTTCAGCGCGATCAGCAGCTGCGCACCGGTTTCCTCCAGCGTCTCGGTCACATCCGGCGTCCGCATATCCTCGCCGATCATGACGCCCAGCCGCACGCCTCGAAACGCCATCGGTCCCGGCGGCGGCCCGGCGGTGAACACGCGATTTTCGTCGAACACGCCGCCGTTCGGCAAATCGTGCTTGAAGCGCACGGCCCGCAACTCGCCACGGTCCAGCAGCAGGGCCGCGTTATGGAGCTTGCCGTCCTGGCGCCAGGGCGCGCCGACCAACAGGGCCGTGCCGCCCGACGCGGTTTCCTGCTTCAATCCGTCGACGGCCCGCTCGATCGCATCGAGGAATGCCGGCCCCAGCATCAGGTCTTCCGCCGGATATCCCGCGAGGAAAAGCTCCGAAGCGACCAGCAGATCCGCCCCCTGCCCCCGCGCCGTCGCCAGCGCGGCCTTCAGCTTCGCCGCATTGCCGGCGATGTCGCCGACCGTCGGATTGAGCTGGGCCAGCGAGATCTTGAGACGATCGGTACTCGGCACGATGACGCCCTCGAACGCGCGGCACGGAATGATCCGGACCGCCTTGCCGAAACCTAGGAACCGGACCCGCGGGTGTCAACGTGGGGGGGCCCGTCGCGGCCGCGCATGGCCGGGTGTCGCTCCAGGACGCGAGCCAAGCGATGGCCGCATGGATGTCATCCTGCCGCGCGTGGGACGAGACCGCGCGTAGATGCGAAGCTAAGGTAACGAACCGTACCTGGAGTCCGCCCATGTCGCCCACGGTCAATCATCGCATCACGCTTGCCGCGCGCCCGGTCAATCGAGCGGTGCAGCCGGCGGATTTCCGCCTCGACACGGCGCCGATGCCGGTGCCGTCAGCGGGCGAGGTACTTTTACGCACGCTCTACCTGTCGCTCGACCCCTACATGCGCGGCCGGATGAGCGAGGCCAAGTCCTATGCCCAGCCCGTGCAGATCGGCGAAGTCATGGTCGGCGAGGTCGTGGCCGAGGTCGTCCAGTCGAACGACCCGACGCTGGTCCCGGGAGATACCGTGCTGGCGCGCATCGGCTGGCAGGAATATGGCGTGCTGCCGGCCAAGGGGCTGATCAAGGTCGACGGCGCCAGGGCGCCGCTGTCGCACTATCTGGGCGTGCTCGGCATGCCCGGCATGACCGGCTATTTCGCCCTGCTCGACATCGGCAAGCCCAGGCCGGGCGAGACGGTGCTGGTCAGCGCCGCCGCCGGCGCGGTGGGCCAGGTGGTCGGCCAGCTCGCCAAGCTGAAGGGCTGCCGGGTCATCGGCATCGCCGGCGAGGCGGAGAAATGCGCCTATGTGACCGGCGAACTGGGCTTCGACGCCGCGATCGACTATCGCGGCAAGGACACGGACGCGCTGGTCGCCGAGCTGGCGGCCCTGGCACCCCAGGGCGTCGACGTCTTCTTCGACAATGTCGGCGGCATCATCCACGATGCCGCCATGATGAGCCTGGCACTCAAGGCCCGGGTCATCATCTGCGGCGCCGTCGCGATCTACGACCGGTTGGAGACCCAGGACACCGGCGCCCGCTGGATGCGCACCATCCTGGCGAAGCGCGTGCGGATGGAAGGTTTCCTGGTCTTCGACTACGAGCCGCGCCGCGCGGAGTTCCTGGCCGACATGACCGCCTGGCTCAAGGGCGGGCTGATACGCTACCGCGAGGACGTCACCGAGGGGCTGGAGCGGGCGCCGGAAGCCTTCATCGGCCTGCTGACCGGCAAGAATCTCGGCAAGCAGCTGATCCATGTCGCGAACCCGTCCAGCCGATGAGAGCGGCCAGGCTGCTTGCGGCAGGCGCGGCGATCGTCATCGCCCTTTCCTCGTGCTCCGCGTTCGCGGCCGGCGCCCATAGCGGTCCATTGACGGTCTATTCGACCCGGCACCAGGCCGAAGATGCCAAGATCTTCGCGATGTTCACCAAGGAAACCGGCATTCCGGTCGACCTCGTCGACCAGGATTTCGAGCCGTTGTTCGAGCGGCTGACCAAGGAAGGCGCCAACACCCCGGCCGACCTCGTCCTGTCGGTCGGCGCCGCCACGCTGTCGCGCTGCGCCGACGCGGGGCTGCTGCAGCCGATCACGTCGGACGCCGCACTGCAGGCCGTCCCGGCCAATCTGCGCGACAAGAACGATCAATGGATCGGGCTCGCCTATTGGGCGCGCGTGATCGCCTATCAAAAGGACCGGTTCCAGGCGACCGACGTCGCCGACTACGAAGATCTGGCCGATCCCAAATTCCAGGGTCAGATCCTGGTCCGCTCCGCCTCCAGCCTGTATAGTCAGGCCCTGGTCGCCTCGATGATCGCGAGTCTCGGCACGGCGCCGACCGAGACCTGGGTCCGCGGCCTCGTTGCCAACCTGGCACGTCCGCCGCAGGGCGGCGACACCAACCAGCTGCAGGCGATGGCGGATGGCGAAGGCTCGGTCTCGATCGTCAATACGCGCTATTGGGCCCGCTTCGCCGCCTCGGACAAGGTGACGGAGCAGGAAGTGGTCGCCAATGTCGGCATCGTCTTTCCCAACCAGGCGAACCGCGGTACCGAGGTCGATATCGCCGGCGCCGGCATTTCGCGCTGGGCCAAGCATCCGCGCGCGGCGACCAAGCTGCTCGAATTCCTGCTCAGGCCGGAAACGCAGAAACTGTTCGCTGCCGCCAACCTCGAATATCCGGTGGTGGCCGATGTCGAGCCGGCTGCGGTGCTGGCCGGCCTCGGATCCTTCAAGATCGACGGACTGGCCGTCGCCAAGCTCGGCAAGTTCGCGCCGGAGGCCGACGCGGCGATGGCGCGGGCAGGCTGGGAATAGCCGAACACGCCGTTTCGAACCGGGAGCAGCGACATGAGCCAGTCGGACGAGGATGACGCCCCGCTCTGCCAGGGACCGGACCCGAAGCCGCGGCCGCCCGGTTATGCCCTGCCGCCTGGCGCCACGGATTGCCACGCCCATGTAATCGGGCCGTTCCAACTGTTCGAGCTGCAGGAGGACCGAAGCTATACCCCGCCAGAGGCCCCTTTGTCGGCCTATCGCACCTTGCTCGACACCCTGGGCCTGGAGCGTGGCGTGGTGGTGCAGCCGAGCGTGTTCGGCACCGACAACGCCTGCACCCTCGACGCGCTGGCCAAGCATCGCAACCGCCTGCGCGGCATCGCGGTGATCGACCATACGGTTTCCGACGAGGCGCTGGAGCGGATGGCCGGCAACGGCATCCGCGGCATCCGCCTCAACATGCTGTATCGCGGCGGGGTCTCGACCGACCATCTGGAGGCGCTCGCCAAGCGCATCGAGCGGTTCGGGTGGCACATCCAGCTGTTGATCGATTGCCGCACGCTGCCGATCCTGGCACCCAAGCTCGCCCGCCTGCCGGTCGACATCGTGGTCGACCACATGGGCCACATGCCGGCCTCGGCCGGGGTCGGTCATCCGGGATTCAGGCTGCTGCTGCAGATGGTCCGCGACGGGCGGACCTGGGTCAAGCTGAGCGGGGCCAATCGCACCTCGACGGCGGGCGCGCCCTATCACGACACGATCCCGTTCGCCCATGCCCTGCTCGATGCCGACCCGACCCGCCTGGTCTGGGGCAGCGACTGGCCCCATGTCGCGATCGACGGCTATATGGCGAACGACGGCGAATTGCTGGACCTGCTGAAGCTGTGGGTGCCCGACGAGCGTCAGCGCCACCTGGTGCTGGTCGAGAACCCCGCCCGCCTCTACGGCTTCGGCGACTGACGCCCAGCGTTTGGTAACGAACTGTTGCCATCGCCCCGTCCGCAAACATGAGACGCAAAAATTTGGTCGGCGCGGGGCGGCCGATCCCTATAATCGGGCCATGAGCCGATCGCCGCACATCATGATCGTGGACGACGACGAACAGATCTGTTCGCTCCTGTCCAAATTCCTTAGCCGCTACGACTATCGCGTCACGACCGCGCGGGACGGCAAGCAGATGTTCCGCGCGCTCGAAGTCAGCGCCATCGATCTCATCATCCTCGACCTGATGCTGCCCGGGGACGACGGCTTCGATCTGTGCCGGAAGATCCGGGCCAACTCGTCCGTGCCGATCATCATGCTGACGGCGATGCGCGAGGATACCGACCGCATCATCGGGCTGGAGCTGGGCGCCGACGATTACCTGGGCAAGCCATTCAACACGCGTGAGCTGTTGGCCCGGGTCAAGGCGGTGTTGCGGCGCAGCGCGCTCCGCCAGCGTCCGCCGGAGGAGATCATGTCCGGCACGCTGGGGTTCGACGGCTGGCGGATCGACCTCACCAAGCGCGAGCTGCGCAATCCCGAGGGTGCGCTCGTGCAGCTGACCGGCGGCGAGTTCGACCTGCTGGCCGCCTTCGCCGATCATGCCGGCCGCGTGCTGACGCGCGACCAGTTGCTCGACATCGCGCGCGGACGGGCCTCGGAAGTGTTCGACCGGTCGATCGACGTTCAGGTCAGCCGGCTGCGTCGCAAGATCGAGGTCGACCCGAAGGAACCGCTGCTGATCAAGACCGTGCGCAGCGGCGGCTACATCTTCTCCGCCAATGTGACCCGGTTCTGATGGCGATGCAGCACCTGCTCCGCGATACGATCGCGCTGCGACTGGCGCTGACCACGCTCGCGACGGTCCTGGTCGCGGCGATAATCGGCACCCTGTTCATGCTGCTCAACAGCAACCTCGCGCGACCGCCGCTCGAACATTCCGGGCTACTGAACGAGGTCGGCGTCGGGTTGCGCATGCTCGACGCAGCGCGGCCCGACGAGCGCCCGGCCCTGGCCGCCGCCGCCGGCGGCAGCGACCATTTCATCACCTGGTTTCCGGCATTGCCCGAGGCCGAGGCCGCCATGCTGCAGCCGCCGGAGGAGGACGGCCCGCTCGACGAACTGCAGGATCCCTTGCGCAAAATCCGGATCCTCGACACGAAGCTGCTGCCGCCCGACTCGCCCTTGTTGTTTCGTCATGGGCACCGCCTGCCCGATCCGCGCATCATCGCGATCCAGCTGCACGACCGCAGTTGGGCGCTCTTTACGGTCGGCGAGCAAGGCTGGGGCTTGTCACGGCCGCAGCGCCGGCTGATCGCGCTCGCCATCGGCATCCTGTCGATCATTCTGGTCGCCCTCGCGTCGACTCGCCTGCTCGCCCGGCCAATCGAGCATTTCACTAGCGCCGCCGAACGGTTCGGGCGTGATCCGAAGGCGGCACCGATCGCCGAGCTGGGTCCGGTCGAGCTGCGCCGCGCCGCCCGGGCCTTCAACGGCATGCAGGCGAGCGTCCAGCGCTTCATCGAGGATCGCACGCAGATGGTGGCCGCGATCTCCCACGACCTGCGCACGCCGATCACCCGGCTTCGGCTGCGGGCGGAATTCGTCGAGGACGAGGAACAGCGCGAGCGCATGCTGGGCGACCTCGACCAGATGGCCGAGATGATCGAGGCGACGCTCGCCTTCGCCCGCGACGACGCCGCAAGCGAGGCGCTGACCCCGCTCGACCTGCCGAGCCTGCTGGAAAGCATGGTCGACGAAGCGACCGACGCGGGGCACGAAGCCGCCTATCTGGGGCCCGCCCATCGCATCTGCCACGGCCGGCCGGTGGCGCTGCGCCGCGCCTTCGGCAACCTGGTCGACAATGCGATCAAATACGGCGAGGCGGTCGAGATCACCCTGGCCGAAACCGATGGTGGCTACCGCATCGCCATCGCCGACCGGGGGCCAGGCATCGCCGTTCCCGACCATGAGCGGGTCTTCGCGCCGTTCGTCCGCCTCGAAGCCTCGCGCAACCGGGATACCGGCGGCACCGGCCTCGGCCTGTCGATCGCGCGCTCGATCATCCGCGGTCATGGCGGGGAGATCGATCTGGAAAACCGGCCCGAAGGCGGCCTGCGGGTGCTGGTCAGCCTGCCGGGGTAAGACCGTCAGCGCGTGACGACGACCTCCAGATATTCCGACGGCACCGCCAAGCCGGGCCCACCCTGGCGCTGGAAGCGTTGCAGCAGGTCCCGCAGCCCCTGCTCCAGCTCGGCCTGCCGCGTTTCGTCCAGCGCCAGGAACGCCTTGTGCACCGGACCGTAGAAGGTGCGGAACACGGTCAGCCAATGGTCGGCCGACCGATAGCGGAACGTGAAATGGCGCGCGGTCGTCTCGATCGCCGCCACACCGGGAAACAGACTGTGCAGCCGATCGACCGTGCCCCAGGCGGCGGGCGACAGGACGCCGGGCGGCGGCGGCAGGAAGCTGCCGATCAGCTTGAACAGTTGGCCGATGAAACCGTTGGGCGTCCAGTTGGCGAGACCGATACGCCCGCCCGTGCGGCAGACCCGCATCATCTCGGCCGCCGCCGTGGACTGATGGGGCGTGAACATGACGCCGAAGGTCGAGAGCACGACGTCGAAAGCCCCATCGGTGAATGGCAGCGCCTCGGCGTCGGCCTCCTGGAACGTGACATCCAAGCGTTCGGCCGCCGCCCGCTCGCGCCCGCGCTCCAGCAGTGCCGGGACGTAGTCGGTCGAGGTCACCGTCGCAAAGCGCCGGGCGGCTGCCAGGGTGGCGTTGCCGTTGCCGGCGGCGACATCCAGCACGCGCTCGTCGGCGCGCAGGTCGACCGCCTCGCACAATGTCTCGCCCACGATCTGCAGCGTGGTGCCGACGATCGCATAGTCACCAGCGGCCCAGGCGGCCATCTGCCGCGCCTTGAGGGCCGCGAAATCGGGCTGGGGAGCGTTCGGGGAGACGGACATGGCGGGGCTCGACTCAGGACCTCGGGGAAGCCCGAGCATGCGAGCTTCGCCGCCGATTGTCGAGGTATCCCGTTACGTCAAGAGACTGCGGCGAGCGCCGAGCCGGAGAGGCGGCCGGTCGCATGGCGGCGGGACTTCAGTTCCTCCGCCATCAGGAAGGCCAGTTCGAGCGACTGGCTGGCGTTGAGCCGCGGATCGCAATGGGTGTGGTAGCGGTCGCCCAGCGAGCTGTCGCTGATCGCCTGGGCACCGCCGATGCATTCGGTGACCTCCTGGCCGGTCATCTCGAAATGCACGCCGCCGGCGTGGGTTCCCTCTGCCTCGTGCACGTCGAAGAAACCGCGCACCTCCTTGATGATCCGATCGAACGAGCGGGTCTTGTAGCCGGTCGAGGAGGTATGGGTGTTGCCGTGCATCGGATCGCACACCCAGACGACCTTGCGGCCCGCCTTCTTGACGGCGCGGACCAGCGGCGGCAACAGCTGCGTCACCTTTTCCGAACTCATCCGCGTGATGAGCGACAGACGGCCCGGTTCGTTCTCCGGGTTCAGGATATCGATCAGACGCAACAGGTCGTCCGGATTGGTCGACGGCCCGGCCTTGAGGCCGATCGGGTTCCGGATGCCGCGCGCGAACTCGACATGGGCGCCGTCGAGCTGGCGCGTGCGATCGCCGATCCAGACCAGATGGGCCGAGCAGTCGTACCAGTCGCCCGAGGTCGAATCGACACGGGTCAGCGCCTGCTCGTAGGGCAGCAGCAGCGCCTCGTGCGAGGTGAAGAAATCGGTCTCGCGGATCTGCGGGCTGGTCGAGGAGGTAAAGCCGCAGGCCGCCATGAAATCCAGCGTTTCGGTCAGCCGGTCGGCCAAGGCCTTGTAGCGCTCGCCCTGCGGGCTCTCGGCGACGAAACCCTGGTTCCACAGATGGACCTGGTGCAGGTCGGCATAGCCGCCGTTGGCGAAGGCGCGCAACAGGTTGAGCGTGGCCGCCGACTGGCTATAGGCTTGGATCATGCGCTGTGGATCAGCGACGCGGGCGGTCGAGGTGAAGTCCATGCCGTTGATGATGTCGCCGCGGTACGACGGCAGGCTGACCTCGCCGATCGTCTCGCTGGATGCGGAACGCGGCTTGGCAAACTGACCGGCCATGCGGCCCAGTTTCACCACAGGCACTGCCGCGCCGAACGTCAGCACGACGGCCATCTGCAGCATCACGCGAAAGGTATCGCGGATGTTGTTGGCCCGGAATTCGGCGAAGCTTTCGGCGCAATCGCCACCCTGCAGCAGGAACGCCTTCCCCTCCGAAGCGTCGGCGAGCGCGCTCTTCAGGCGCCGCGCCTCGCCGGCGAACACGAGCGGCGGAAAATTTCGCAGCAGGCCCTCGACCGTGCCCAGCGCCTGGGCATCGGGATAGTCCGGCACCTGGACGATCGGCCGGCTGCGCCAGCTATCGGGGGACCATGTCTCGACCATTTTCCGCCTCGTCTCTTCTCGTCTCGGCCGCTATTCAGCCGCTTTCGCCACCGGGTCGGGAAGCTTGTCGCGCAGGGTGACGAACTCCTCGGCCGCGGTCGGGTGGATGCCGATCGTCTGGTCGAACTGTTTCTTGGTGGCGCCGCATTTCACGGCGATCGCCATGCCTTGGATGATCTCCGGCGCGTCGGTACCGACCATGTGGCAACCCAGCACGCGATCGGTCGCGCGGTCGACCACCAGCTTCAGCATCGTCCGCTCTTCGCGGCCGGTCAGCGTATGCTTCATCGGCCGGAAGCGCGAGCGATAGACGTCGATCGCACCCACCTTGATGCGCGCCTCCGCCTCGGTCATGCCGACGGTCGCGACCGGCGGCTGGCTGAACACGGCGGTCGGCACGTCGGTCGGGTCGAACCTGGTCGCATTGTCGTTGAACAGGGTTTCGGCCAGTGCCCGCGCCTCGGCGATCGCCACCGGCGTCAGGTTCAGCCGGTTGGTCACGTCGCCGACTGCATAGATCGACGAGACCGAGGTCTGCGACCATTCGTCGACCGAGATCGCCCCGAACTTGTCGGTCGCGATGCCGACGTTCTCGAGCCCGATGCCCTCGGTATTGGCATGGCGGGTCGAGGCATAGGCCTGGGTGTTGGGTTCGCGGCCGGTGGCGTAGAGCACCTCGTCGACCTCGATTGCATCTCCGCCCGTCGTCACCAGGGTCAGGCCCTGGGCACCCTTCTCGATGCGCGTGATCTCGGTGTGGTTACGGATCTCGATGCCGTGGCGGACCAGCGCCTCGGTCAAAGTCTCGCGCACGTCGTCGTCGAAGCTCTTCAGCACGTGGCCGGCGCGGATCACCAGGGTGACCTCGCTGCCCAGGCCGGCGAAGATGCCGGCGAATTCGACCGCGATATAGCCGCCGCCGACGATCGCGATGCGCTTGGGCAAAGCCGGCAGGTCCAGCGCCTCGTTCGACGAGATCGCATGCTCGATGCCGGGAATTTGCGGCGCCACCGGCCGCGCACCGGTCGCGATCATGATGCGCTGCGTCGTGAAGCGCTCGCCGCCGACCTCGACCGTATGCGGATCGATGATCTTGCCGCGCTTCTCGTACAGCTTCACGCCGCTGTCGCTCAGCAGCTTCTTGTAGATGCCGTTCAGCCGGTCGATCTCGCGATTCTTGTTCGCGATCAAGGTCGCCCAGTCGAACCTGGTCTCGCCGATCGTCCAGCCATAGCCGGCGGCGTCGGCGAAATCCTCGGCGAAATGCGCGCCATAGACCAATAGCTTCTTGGGCACGCAGCCGCGAATCACGCAGGTGCCGCCGACCCGGCTGTCCTCGCAGATGCCGACGCGCGCGCCATAGGACGCCGCTCGGCGCGAACCGGAAACGCCGCCCGAGCCGGCACCGAGGGTGAAGAGATCGAAATCGTAGCTCGCCATGATATCCGTCGATGCCGCCTTGAGAGAGATACCGTGCGCCGGTCCGAAGGGCCGGTACGCTAGTCCCGGACGCGCGGGTTGCCCAGGCCCTTTACGCAGGCGGGCTCTGCCGCCGACGCAGGGATGGTGGCGCAGAGATAAGGTGGCCCGGGCGGATCCCCAAGGGAATGCGTAAAAATCCGGAGCGGATCCGGCCGGCGAACCGTTCGCCCGCTGTCGCCGCCACGTCAGGAACGCTCCATGGCCGAGAAATGCCAGAAACAGAAGATGCTCGCCGGCGAACTTTATATCGCCGACGACCCGGAACTCGCCGCCGACAATCGGCGCATCGCCCAGTGGATGGACCGCTACAACGTCACGCAGACCCATACGGCCGAGGCCCGGCTGGCGCTCCTGCGCGAGGCTTTCGCCGAGGTCGGCGACGGCACCAACGTCCGGCCGCCGTTCCATTGCGACTACGGCTACAATATCCGGCTCGGTCGCGGCGTGTTCATGAACTTCAACTGCGTCGTCCTGGACGTGGTCGCGGTGACCGTCGGCGACGGGACCCAGATCGGGCCCGGTGTCCAGATCCTGACGGCCGACCATCCGCGCGACCCGGCGCTGCGCGCCCGTATGCTCGAGTTCGGCCGTCCGATCGCGATCGGCGCAAATGTCTGGATCGGCGGGGGCGCGATCATCCTGCCGGGCGTCACGATCGGCGATGGAGCGCTGATCGGCGCCGGCAGCATCGTCACCCGCGATGTGCCCGCGGGGACGGTCGCGGTCGGCAATCCTGCGCGGCCCAGGCCCGCCTAGCGCGCCGCCCCGTAGCCGTCGGTCAGGGTCCCCAGGAACGCAATGACGTCGTCGATCTCCGCCGCATCGAGCGCCGGCTTGTCACCCGGCTTGCGGTCGAACGGCGGGTCCACATTGACGTTGTCGTGATAGATCGCCGGCAGGTCGTCGTATTTCTCGACGGTGCCGTCGGGCCGACGCGCATACCATTTGCCCGGATCCGTATCGCGCTCGACGTAGAATTCCATGACCTGGCGCAAGCTGTGGAACACGCCGTTGTGCATGAAGCTCTGCCGCAGCGCCACGTTGCGCAGCGAGGGCGTCTTGAACAGCCCGCAATAGGTGGGGCGATCACGAAAATCCGTCCGGTCGGGACCGCACAGGCCCAGATCGAAATAGGCCGGATCATCGTTCACGGGGATGGCCCGGTTGCGCGGCACGCCGATCGCGATCAGGCCGTAGTCGGTGAATTCCGGCGGCGAGCCGTTGTTCGCCGGCCGGCTGATGTGGCAACTGGAGCAATTGCCCTTGTCCGGATCCTCGAACAGGGCAAGGCCGCGCGCCTCGGCCGGGCTGAGCTTGGCCTTGCCGGCCAGGAAGGCGTCGTACCTGCTCGAATAGGGGTAGAACACGCGGTAGTCCTGCTCATAGACCTCCAGCGCCTCGACCGCCGCATCGAACACCTGATCCGGCATCGTGAGTTTCACCCCAAGGATGCGCCGCAGCGCCGTAGCATAGCCGGCCTTTTCCAGCCGGGCCGCAGCCTCGGCCGGATCCCGGTTTGCCATCTCGCGCGCGGACAGCAGAGGAATGCGCGCCTGATCGCGGCCGCGATCGACCCGGCCGTCCCAGGTCAGACCGCCGGTCGGGCCGTTGTCGGTGCTTCCGTCGCCATCGTCGTCGCTGTCGAAATAATGCTCGGTGAAGGGCGGCGTCGCCTCGAGATACGTGAGCGACGGCGCCGCACGCGTGCCGGTCTGCGCCATGTCCGTCCCGCCCATCTGCACCGGCAGCGCATTGGCCGGTCCGAACCCGTGGGCCGGGCTATGGCAGGACGCGCAGGACAATTGGCCCGAGGCGGACAGGGTCGGATCCCGGAACAGGCGCGCGCCCAGGGCCTGGAGCGCCGT
Organism: Aliidongia sp.; assembly: GCF_035943795.1. Lineage (NCBI taxonomy): Bacteria > Pseudomonadati > Pseudomonadota > Alphaproteobacteria > Rhodospirillales > Dongiaceae > Aliidongia > Aliidongia sp. The sequence continues at coordinate 22,825 of NZ_DASZBY010000145.1, forward strand.
GGTCTGGCGGCGCGCGGCGGCACGCGAGATCCCGCCGGACGGTGCATCGGCAGCGGCGACCAGGCACAGAACCGCCGGCAGGAACAGCCAGAGCCGCGATCGGAATTTTTCGCGGAGCTTCCGCATAGGCTTCACACTTCTATGGTGCCCTGACACGATGGGATGGGTTCCCGGCGGGAGATGATCATGAAAACAAGAAAACTATTGTCGGCAACCGTTACCGGTTTGCTGGCGCTCGGCGCCTCGACTCCGGTTTCAGCCGCGTCCAAGCCCGCAGCGCCAGCGTCCGGCATCGACCAGATCGACACCGTGGTCGTGATCTATGCCGAGAATCGCAGCTTCGACAATCTATACGGCAGCTTTCCCGGCGCCGATGGCCTGAAGCAGGCGTCGCCCACCAGCCTGAAGCAGCTCGACCGCGACGGCTCGGTCCTGGCCGAATTGCCGCCGATCTGGGATGGCCTGACCGCCAAGGGCGTGACGCCGCCGGTGATCCAGGCGGTGACCGAGCACATGCCGAACGGGCCCTTCGCGATCGACGATCCAAAGGGGCTCGATACCAAGCTCAACGTCGTCACCCACGATCTCTGGCACCGGTTCTACCAGAACCAGATGCAGATCGACGGCGGCAGGAACGACCGGTTCGTGGCCTATGCCGACGCCGGCGGCGAGGTCATGGGCCATTACGACGGCAGGAAGCTGCCGATGTGGAAGATCGCCCAGAAATATACGCTGGCCGATCATTTCTTCATGGCCGGCTTCGGCGGTTCGTTCTTCAACCACATCGAGTTGGCCTGCGCCTGCGCACCGATCTATCCGAACGCCGACAAGAGTGCCGCCAAGGACTCGATCTCGGTCGTCGAGGCCGACGGCACGACGCTGAAGATCGCCGACAATTCGCCGAAATCCGCGATCGGCGGCATCCCGAAATTCGTGCGCGACGGCAACCTGACGCCCGATTTCTACGCGGTCAACACGATGCAGCCGCCGTACCAGCCGAGCAACAACAAGCCGGCGCCGGGCGGCGATCCGGCCTTTGCGGACCCGAGCATCCCCACCACACTGCCGCCGCAGACCCAGCAGACCATCGGCGACCTGCTGTCGGCCAAGGGCGTCACCTGGGCCTGGTATGGCGGCGCGTTCCAAGCGGCACTCGACGGCAAGGGCGGCGCGCCGATCTACTTCCAGACGCACCACCAGCCGTTCAACTATTTCGCCAGCTTCGCGCCCGGCACCCCGGCCCGCGCCGAGCATCTGAGAGACGGCGGCATCGACGGCGCCGAGTTCGTCAAGGCGATCGACGGCGGCAAACTGCCCCAGGTCAGCTTCTACAAGCCGCAGGGCAACCTCAACGAACATTCGGGCTATGCCGACGTGAAGTCGGGCGACGAGCATCTGGCCGACCTGGTCCATCACCTGGAAAAGAGCCCGCAGTGGAAGCACATGCTGGTCGTCGTGACCTATGACGAGAACGGCGGATTCTGGGACCATGTCGCCCCGCCCAAGGCCGACCGCTTCGGCCCCGGCACGCGCATTCCGGCCTTCATCGTCTCGCCCTATGCCAAGCGTGGTTTCGTCGATCATTCGACCTACGACACGACGTCGATCCTACGCTTCATTGCCCACCGTTTCGACCTGCCGACCCTGCCCGGCATCAAGACGCGCGACGAGGCGCTGGCAGCCCACGGCAGCCCGCCGCTGGGCGACCTGACCGGCGCGCTCGACCTGAGCGGCAGAAAGGGCATCTGACGTCCGATCCGCGTTCAACCTTGCGATCGAACGCGGATCGATCGGCACTTGCCATCCCGCTCATAAACTTGTCATGAATTCTCCGCGTTGGATGGGATGCCGGACGGCCCCCGCCCACCGTTTCCTTGCAGGCTTTTTTTGGGGCGCGACCACGGCACGAGCCCCGTGTCCGTCCAAGAAAAGACGACAGGAACCAACGGAAGTACCCTGGGGAGAACTTCATGTATCGCGCGAGCAAGCCCTTGTGGATTGCTGCCGTCGCCCTGTCGGTCGCCTGCCTGTCTTCGACGGCTTGGGCCAACGACAAGATCACCTTGATGGTGGGTGGGGTGGAAAAGATCATCTACCTGCCGGCGGCGCTCGCGGAACAGCTCGGCTATTATCGCGATCAGAACCTGGACGTCGACATTCAATCGGAGCCCGTCGGCGTCGAGGCGGAGGATGAATTGCTGGCGGGCGCCGTCGATGGCGTCGTCGGGTTCTACGACCATTCGGTCGATCTCCAGGCACGAGGCAAGTTCATCGAATCCATCGTGCTGATCGGTCAGACGCCCGGCGAGGCCATTCTGGTTCCGACACGCCTCGCGCCCGACATCCGATCGCCGGCCGACTTCAAGGGACGCGCCCTCGGCGTGACCGGACTCGGCTCGTCGACCGACTTTCTCATGCAGTATCTCTCGATCAAGCACGGCGTGCCGGTCCGCAACATCACCCTGATCCCCGTCGGGGCCGGCAACACCTTCATCACGGCGATGCAGCAAGGCCGTATCGACGTCGGCATGACCACGGAGCCGACGATCTCGCGCCTGCTCAACAGCGGTGCCGCCCATGTCCTCGTCGACATGCGTACCCCGGAAAGCACGCGTGAGGCGCTGGGCGGGACCTATCCGGCGGCCTGTCTCTACGTTCAGTCGTCCTGGGCGCAACAGCACCATGACCTGGCGCAACGGCTGACGACCGCGCTGGTCAGGACGTTGCGTTTCATCGATACGCACAGTGCCGTCGAGATCGCCGATTTGATGCCGGCGGAATATTATGCCGGTGACAAAGCCGCTTACATCAAGGCGTTGCGCGACGGCAAGGCGCGGTTCACTCCGGATGGCAGGATGCCCATCGACGGTCCGCCCACCGTGCTGGCGGTATTGAGCGGCTTTTCGAAAAATCTCAAAGGCAAGGCGATCGATCTTTCGAGAACCTATACCGACTCGTTCGTCGACGCGGTCAAATGACGACCGATCGAAAGGGCCGCTGCTTGGGATCTTCGCTCACTCTTCCCCTTCGGGCAGCGTGACTTCGACCAGCAATCCTCCGCCGGATGGCGAATCGAGCAGAACGACCGTGCCGCCGTGACGATCCGCGATTTCGCGAACGATCGACAATCCAAGACCGCTGCCTTCGGTGTCGGTCCCCAGGATACGATAGAACCGGTCGAACACGCGTTCCCTCTCGGCGACCGGAACACCCGGGCCGTCGTCCTGAACGCGAAGGACGGCCAATTTCTCCCGACGACAGATGCTCACGGCGATCGCTCCGCCGTCCTGCCCGTAGCTCATCGCGTTGTCGACGATATTCATCACCAGTTCGTGCAACATCGCGCCGCTGCCGAGGATCGTCGCCTGGTCGGTCTCGACGTCGAAGCTCAGACCGATATGTTTCGCCAGCGCGCGGTCGGCAACTTCCTCCAGGACATGGCGGGTAATGGCGATCAGGTCGACCGGCTCCCGCGTCAGTACCTGCGCCCCAGGCTCGACCTTCGCCAGCGTCAGCAGTTGGTTCGTCAAATGGACCATCTGATCGATGCCGTCTTTCATGGCGGCAAGCGAACGGTCCTTCTCGTCGGCCTGCGCCTCGCCCAAGCCATAGGAGATCTGGGTCTTGAGCAGGGTCAAAGGGGTTCGTAGCTGATGCGCCGCGTCGGTAATGAAGCGCCGCTGGACGTCGATCTGGCTACGGACCCGTTCGACCGATTGATTGAGCGCGCTCACCAGCGGGCGCAGTTCCATCTGCACCCGCTCGATCGCGATCAGCTCGAGCGTGTCCGGCGCCCGCTGGGCGATCTCGTCGCTGATGCGGGCGAGCGGCGCCAAGCCCCGATTGAGGCCGAACCAGGTGAGGGCGGCTGCGATGACCACCAGGAAGAACTGCCGCTTGACCTCGTCGATCCACAGATCGTCGATCATCTGCTGATAGGCGTGCAACGTCTGGCCGACGATGACCAGCGCGAAGCGATGCTCGCCCACGCCGATCAACGGCTGGCGCAGTGCAACCGCGCGAATCGGCTGCCCGCGGAACGTCGCAGTGAAATATTGGGGCTCCAGCCCTTCCACCATCCGGCCCGGCCCGGGCACGTCGGAATAGCCGGCGAGCAACGTGCCGTCGGAATCGATGATGCGGTAGATGGCCCGGTCCTGATAGGCGGAGGCGAACATTTCCAAGGCGGATGGCGGGATGATCGCCTCGACCACGCCGTCCGTGACCTTGATCTGTTCGGCGATGGCATGGGCCGAGCCCACGAGCGTGCGATCGGTGACGATGCCGGCCACGAGCCTCGCATCCGAATACCCCTGCCAGGCATTGAACAGAACCAGAAAGACGAGAGGGGTCAGAAGCCAGCGAAGTATCTGCAGATGCAGGCTTTTATTGAACATGGTCTTTTCTGAGGGCATAGCCTAGGCCGCGGAACGTGACGATGCCGACGTCGCTTCCCTCCAGCTTCTTCCTGACCCGATGGACGTAGATCTCGATCGACGCGATGTTGGCGCTGTCGTCGAAGCCGAAAACATTCTCCATCAGGGTCGCCTTGCTCACGGTCGCCCCCGCTCGCAGAACCAAGGTTTCCAGAACGGCATGTTCGCGCGGCGTCAGGACGAGGTCCATCTCGCCCAGGAAGAAATGCCCGCTGGTGCGATCGAGCCGAAGCGAGCCGCACTGGGCGATCGGGCTCAATTGTTCGTGGCGCCGGCGCAGGCGCGCACGGATTCGGGCCTCCAATTCCTCGATATCGAACGGCTTGGCCAGGTAATCGTCGGCCCCGCCGTCCAGCACGGTGACCCGGCTCGTGATGGTATCGTTGGCGGTCAGAATCAGGACGGGGGTCGTGCTGCCGCGGCAGCGCAATCGTGACAGGACCTCGGCGCCGCTCAGGCGCGGCAGCGCCAGATCGAGGATGACCAGCGAGTATTCCTGGGTCCTCAACGCATAGTCGGCGTCCTCGCCATCGTAGACGCAGTCGATCACATACTTGCTTCGGCGAAGCAGCATCGAGATCCAGTCGGACAGTTTCCGATTATCTTCGACAATCAGAAGCCGCATGCCACTCCCCCGCGGGCCGAACCTCCAGCCTCGCGTTGCCAACTTACCGATCCGGCGCGCTCCTGGCCATCAGGTCGATGATCGGAGATCCACGCGTCTCGATCGACGCCATGGGGAATTCAGGCCAACAGGCGGAACAGCTCCGATTGCGACGAGATCCCGAGCCTGCCATAGGCCCGCTTGCGGTATGTAATCACGCTGCTCTTCTTGATGTCGAGTTCCAGCGCCGTTCCTTCGGCCGTCATGCCGAGGAGCGAGCGGACGCAAACGTCGAGCTCGCGGGCCGTCAGACCGCAATCCAACACGATCAGGCGGTGTCGATAATATTGCAGAGCCTCGGCTTTCGATCGGGGCAGGCCCGCAGGGATGGGCCATCCCGGCGAGGACAGGCTGGGCGCGATCTGGATCGCGAGCCGCAGCACCTCCTTCGCAATCGAATTCTGCAGTTGTTCGTACATCTCGACGCTTCCCCCCACCCGATCAATCCCCCTTGTATCCGAGCGCCCTTTCCGGATCTGACGGACCGTATCTCAAAGTAGCACCCCAAGCTTTCAAGTAGCTTTCAACCAGTATCAATCGGGCTGCCTCACTCCTCATCAATGGGGACAGCCTGTCCCCCCTGCGATGGTCAGATGATCTTTTGAATTCGTGCCAGAATTTGAATTGCTTCGGCTAAATCGGATTACGTTCCGGCCGCCAGAGGCGTCGATCATCAAGAAAATGCGGGGGACGTAGATGTCTAAGGCGAAGTTTTCATCATTTTTACTAGGGACAACGGCGCTGATTCTCATCGGCACGCCGGCCTTTGCTGCTACATCCGATGACATGAAGGCGGAAATCGCGGCGCTGCGGGCACGCCTAGATCAATTGGAGGCGCAGCAGGCGACCACCGCATCCCAGGCGGCGCAAGCCGCTCAGACGGCCCAGGCTGCGCAGGCCGCTCAAGCCGCCCAGGCGGCCCAAACGACGCGGGCCGTTCCGGCCGCCCTGCAGAAGGATCAGAACGGCAACGTCCTGGGCATTCTGAACAACCCGGTCATGCTGTATGATGACAGCAATACCAGCGTGCGCCTCTACGGCCTGATCGAAGCCACGCTGAGCGACGCGACCAACCAGAACGCCAAGGGCAATTCCGCGATCGGGTTCCAGACCGCCTGGTTCAGCGGCAACCGCCTGGGCTTCGATGCCGACCATGCGCTGGGCTTCGGCGACTCGATCGGGCTGTCGGGATTGAAGGTCATTTCCAAGTTGGAAACGGAATTCGAATCGCCGACCGGCAACGCTGACACACCCGGCGTCATCTTCAACCGCGACGCCTGGGTCGGTTTCGAATCTGACGATCTGGGCAAGCTGACGTTCGGGCGTCAGAACACGTTGACCCGCGATTTCACCCAGACCTGGGGCGACAGCTACGGTACTTCAGGCGTGACCCTGAACGAGGGCGGTTACAGCAACGTCAACAACTTCAAGCAGCTGATCTTCTATTCGGCGAGTTCGACCGGCACGCGCAACAACAGCGCGGTGGTGTGGAAGAAGAAGTTCGGCGATCACTGGGTCGTCGGTCTGGATTATGGCTTCGGCTCGAGCGGCGTCGGCGGCAGCGGCAGCGGCGGTCCGGGCCAGTTCAACGCCGGCGGCGGCGGGACGCCCGGACAGTTCGCGCTCGGCAGCAACCAGGCGGCCTCAATTGCCTACAACAATCTCGCGATCGGTCCCGGCGCCCTGAGCGTCAACGTCAATTACGACCGGGCCAACAACCAAAATCTGATCAATCAAGCCGAATTGATCGGCGGCAACTATGTCGTCGGGCCGTTCCGCCTGAACGCCGGTTACATCCACTACACCGCCGAACAGGGCGTCAACAACAGTGCCGGCACGCGCACGGACAATGCCTGGACCCTCTCGGGCAGCTATTGGCCGGCACCGAAGTTCGAGACGGATCTCGGCTACGTGCGGATGGACGGCACCCATGCCGGCAACTGCGGCGGCAACACGCTGTTGCCGTTCCTGCAGGGCGCCTCTTGCGTGACCCGCGCCACGGTCGCCAACGGCGGCAGGGGCACTGTCTTCGGCTCGCTGATCTTCCATGCCGACAAGCAGACCGAGTTCTATCTGGCCTCGGACTATCTGAAGGTCGACGGTGGCTGGTCGGTCGGCGATGCCCAGGGCAACGTCGGCGGAATCGGCCATGGCGATGCGCATAGCGACGAACTCGAGGTCGCGACCGGCTTCCGGTTCAAATTCTGACCGGTAGCACCTGACCAACGATCCTAAATCAAACGACAGGGCCCACCGGTCTTCCCGAGACCGGTGCGGATCCTGCCGTTCGATCGTCGCTCCTCCCGTATCGCCGTGTTGCCGGCGTCCCCTGTCCGGAGAAAATCACCATGACCGACGCCACGATTCCGTCCGTCGCCAAGCCGGCCGAAGGCTTCTGGCCCCAGGGCTGGTGGAAAATCGTCGACTATAAGATCGGTATCATTCCCTTGCCGATCTTCGTCATTCTGTTCGCCCTGATCGCCGGCTTCGCCCTCACCGGCAAGGTCCCGTCCGACATCCTGATGGCGACGGTGCTGCTCGCCATGGGCGGCTTCACCTGTGCCGAGTTGGGCAAGCGGCTGCCGATCTTCCGCAACGTCGGGGCGGCGGCGATCTTCGCCACCTTCATTCCCTCGTTCCTGGCCTTTCATCACTACCTGCCCGCCTCGATCCTGGGCTCGGTGACCGAGTTCACGAAGTTCAGCAACTTCCTCTATCTGTTCATCGCCTCGATCATCGTCGGCAGCATTCTGGGCATGGACCGTCGCGTCCTCATTGCCGGCTTCCTCAAGATCTTCATTCCGCTGGCATTGGGCTCGCTCGCGGCCGCCATCGTCGGCACGCTCGTCGGCATGGCGGTCGGGCTCGGGGCCTACCAGAGCTTTTTCTTCGTCGTCGTCCCGATCATGGCCGGCGGCGTCGGCGAGGGCGCCATACCGCTTTCGATCGGCTATGCCGGCATCCTGCATCAGGCCCAGGGCGACCTGTTCGCCCAGGTCCTGCCGCCGGTCATGCTCGGCAGCCTGACCGCCATCCTGTTCTCGGGTGCGCTGAACCATCTGGGCAAGCGCTATCCCCATCTGACTGGCGAAGGCCGGTTGCAACCGGATGGCGATCCGGAAATCGAGCCTGGCGAAGAGAAGCTGGGTGAGATCCCGGACGTGACCACGATCGCCGCCGCCGGCATCACCGCCGTGACGCTCTATCTGATCGGCGTCATGTCGCAACGCCTGTTCGATTTCCCGGCGCCCGTCACCATGCTGTTCATCGCGGTCGCGCTCAAGCTGTCGCGCGCCGTCTCGCCGTCGCTGCAGAACGGCGCCTTCATCGTCTACAAGTTCTTCTCGACGGCGGTGACCTATCCGCTGCTGTTCGCGATCGGCGTCGCCATGACGCCATGGGACAAGCTGGTCGCGTCCTTCACGATCCCCTACATCGTCACGATCGTCGCGACCGTGGCCGTGCTGATGGCAACCGGCTTTCTGGTCGGCCGACTGCTGAAAATGTACCCGATCGACGTCGCCATCGTGAACGCCTGCCACAGCGGCCAAGGCGGGACCGGCGACGTGGCGATCCTGACGGCGGCGAACCGCATGCAGCTGATGCCGTTCGCACAGATCGCGACCCGGATCGGCGGCGCCATTACCGTAACGTTGACGTTGATCACTCTGGTCTGGTTGCAGTCTTAGGCGGTAGGCTACCAAAGCAGCAGGCTCGGTTGAATTCAGATGTCGTCCGGGGCCAACGCCTGGCATCGGCACAAGCCAGGAAGAACAATGGAGGAGGTTCGTCATGCGCCGCGTGATCCTGACTGTGGTCGCCATCGCCTCGGTCTTCGCCACGAGGGCAAAGGCCGAGGATTTTCAGGGACATTTCAGGCCACGCCCGCCGGAAATGACCGTTGAGAACGGTAAGTTCTCAGGGCCGATCAAGGACGTCATCGAAGAGGCGCTCCACACGGCTGGCATGACCATCAGTTGGGCGGACGTACCTTTCGCCCGATCGTTGAAACAGCTGCAGGACGGCGATCCCGTCCTCGTCCCGCGCTACAATCGGACACCGGATCGTGAGGCCTTCAGCCTGTTCCTGGGGCCGATCGCGGTGCAGAAGCGGCAAATCAGGTTCGCCGTCCGCCAGGGCGACGAGCATCGCATCAAGTCCTATGCGGACCTGGCAGCCCTCTCGATCGGCGTGAAGCGTGGAACCGCCTACTTCGACCAGTTCGACAAAGACAAATCTCTGCACAGGGAGGAAGCGGTCGACGACCAGAACCTGCTGCTGCCCCTTCGCGCCGGACACCAGGACGCGGCCATCGTCGTCGATCAGATCCCTTTCGAGAATGCGGCCAAGGCAATGGGCTGGGGTGGATACGCCTGGGCGGATTGGAAGGTCGACATCGAGCAAGGAAACTATTACGCGATCGCCAAGTCAGGGCCGCTCGCCCCAAAGGCGGCGGCCATTGATGCCGCGCTGAAAGCGATGGCGGCCAATGGCCGCGTAAAGGAAATCTACGCCAAATACGGCCTGGATCCGGAGCATGTCGAATGAGCGGAGTCCATCGCACACTCGCGCGCACCCGCCATCGACAACCCGCCTGTTCCGGCATGTTCGCCTGACGAAAGACGAGCGCCAATCACGTCGGAGGACACATCGTGACGCAAGGTAGTTCCCAGGCGGCTTTCGGGTTCGTTCGTCGCAGCCTGATGTTCCGTGTCCTCCTGCCGATTGGCGCGTTGCTCGTGGTCCTGGTCGCGGGCACGGTAGTCGGCGTCGCTGTCAAGGACGACGAGACGGCGCGCGACACACTTACCGCCAAGGCCAAACTGATCGCCGACATTGCCGGCCGCGGCACGGCCGATGCTATCTGGAATCTGGACGCGCAACTGGCAAAGGCGTCGCTGGCGGCGCTGGCTGCCGACCCGGACTACGTCGGCAGCGAGTTGACCGACGACCATGGGGCCGCACTCGCCAGCGATGGGGCCAAACAGGCCAAGACGGGTTCACTGATCGTGGAGAAGGTACCGGTCGTCCGGATCGATCAGGGCCGGCAGAAGGTGGTTGGCGCGCTCGAACTGCGCATGTCGACCGCGCGGGCCGATGCCGCGATCAAGCGGGCGACCTGGGTTCTGGCGCTGGTCGGCATCAGCGCGCTCATCGTGGTTTGCGGGTTGCTGCTCTGGATCCTCAAGCGCTCTATCCATCCGATCGTGGCCTTGACCGAGGTCATGGCCAAGCTCTCGTCGGGTGAACTCGGCATCGCGATTCCCGCCCTCGACCGGATCGACGAAGTCGGCCGCATGGCCCACGCGGTCGAAGTGTTCAAACGCAATGCCGTCGAGGTCGAGCGGTTGAACATTGAACAAGAAGGCCTGAAGGAACGGTCCGAGCGCGATCGGGTCGAACTGCTCGATCGCATGGCAGGCCAGTTCGAATCCACGGTGTCGGCCGTGCTGGTCAGCGTGACCGAGGCTTGTTCCCAGATGAGCAAGCGGGCAGAAGCCATGGCCGGTAAGATGACGGCGGCCGAGCACAGCGCCCACACGGTGATGCGCGCTACCAACAGCACGTCGGATAACGTCCAGACCGTGGCGGCGGCGGCCGAGGAGCTCTCCGCTTCGATCGCCGAGATATCGAGCCGGGTCAACGACAGCGCCACGATCGCCGGCGACACGTCGAACGCGGCCGAGAAGACGTCGGGCACGATCGCCGAGTTGTCGACCCAGGCGCAGAAGATCGGCAGCATCATCAGCCTGATCCACGACATCGCGAGCCAGACCAATCTGCTGGCCTTGAATGCGACGATCGAGGCGGCGCGCGCCGGAGAAGCTGGCAAGGGATTCGCCGTCGTAGCGTCGGAAGTGAAATCGCTCGCCACGCAGACGGCACGCGCAACCGATGAGATTTCGGAGAATATCCAGGCGATCCAATCGGCGACCGCACGGGCCGTAGGCGAAATCCGAACGATCGCCGAGGTCGCTGGTCGTTCACGCGAGATCGCAACCGGCATCGCCGGGGCGATCGAAGAACAGAATGCAGCGACGCGAGAGATTTCGTCGAGTATCTCGTTGGCCGCGTCCGGCACGCAGATCGTCGCCGAAAACATCTCGACGGTCGACGAGAATATCTCCGAGGCGAGCGTGGCAGCGCGCGAGCTGCTCACGGCCAGCCTCACGCTCAGCGAGCAATTCCGGTCTCTCGACCATCAGGTCCAGACCTTCGTCGCAACCGTCCGGGAAGCGCGCTGAAGCGGCAACTGAGTGCGCGTAGGGGACTTACGCCCCGCCTGCCCCTTCGGCGATGAGCCAGGCCCTGAGTCGGGCGATCTTCGGCCGGTTGGCGATGGCTTCCGGGCAGACGAGGTGGAAACCGTGCCGGCCCGGCATGTCGAGCGTGAATGGCCGGACCAGCCGGCCCTGCATCAGGTCGTCGCCAAGGATGGTCGAACGGCCCATGGCGACGCCCATGCCGGTTGCCGCCGCCTCGAGCCCGACGCCGATGTCGTCGAACAGGATCAGATCGCGCGGCTTCAGGTCCGGCAGACCGGCCGCCTTGAGCCAGCGCGGCCAATAGGGCCGATTGATCAGGTCGAACAATACATGATGCTGCAGATCCTCCGGCCGTCGGATCCCCGTCGGGCCGTCGAGCAGCCGCGGGCTGCACACCGGATAGACCTCGTCCTCGAGGAACCGGTCGGCCTTGAGGCCGGGCCAAGGCCCGACCCCGTGCCGGATCGCCGCGTCGACGCCCTCGCGCGCGAAATCGGTGTAATAGTTGCTGGTCAACAGATGCAACTCGATGCCCGGAAACCGCTCCCGGAACCGGCCGAGGCGAGGTGCCAGCCATTTGACCGCGAAGGAGGGCGAGACATTGACCGTCAGCACGCCCTTGACCTCGTGCTCGACGACCTCGGCGATGCCGTCCGCCAGCCGGTCGAACGCGTCGGTCACGATCGGCAACAGCGCTTCGCCGGTCTCGCTCAGTACCAGCGCATGAGGCATGCGTTTGAAGAGGAGCACGCCCAGCCGATCTTCCAGGCCGCGGATCTGATGGCTGACGGCGCTCTGCGTCACGCTCAACTCCGCAGCAGCCCTGGTAAAACTCAATAAGCGGGCGGCGGATTCGAAGGCGCGCAGACCATTCAGAGGCGGCAGGCGACGGTCCATGAGGCACCCCATGAATTTATCTCATGAACCCTAGAGAAAGCTGCGTTTGTCGGCAAGGGGATGCGGGATCAGGTTACCACTCAACGGCAACCACGCCGAAACAGACGAGACCGAGACCTGAAATGTTCGCCACCGCCGGCCGTATCGCCATCGCCTCTCCCGCCCGCTCCTCGATCATCGCGACCGTCGCCCTGTGGGCCGACCGCGTCGCCCAGCGCCGCGCGCTGGCGTCGCTGAGCGTCGAAGCGCTCAAGGACATCGGCATCGATCCGGCCGACGCGATGCACGAAGCTGCAAAGCCGTTCTGGGCTGTCTGACCGGATCAGTCGCCCGGCCGGCATCGCTGGTCCCGCGCCATCGATTGCTCCCGCCCAAGGCGGGAGCAATATCGCCGCGCCAGCTTGGCGAAGGTTTCCGATGCAGGGGTAAGCGAAGCCGAAAGGCTTCGTGGCGCGACCAAGATTTGCCGCCGAGTCTGCCTGTCCGACTATTTTACACTTCGACATCCGGCGCGCCGCTCCAGTGCCGATTTTCTCAAGCTTTCTCTCAGGGGCATGATTATTGCCTGCCCTGCTCCCATCAATAGAGGATGGGGGTCCGAAATGCGCAAGTTCGTTCATCTGAAAATCTTTGCGCAGGCATCGGTCTGCGTGGCCGTATCCGCGGACGCAAACTTCGATGATTTCCGCTCCGTCGCGAGCTGTTTGCCGTCCTAGCCGGCGTCAATCGTCACCGCCGATCGGTCCCCGCCGATGACCAGTCCCACACCGCGCCGATCGGCAACGATGCTGACGGAGCCGCTGTCGGTCTATCTCGACCTGGTTCGCCTCTGCGCGGCCCTGTCGGTCGCGCTCAGCCATGTGTGGGCCGTGGTGTTTCCGGCTCATCTGCTGCCCTGGCCCGGGCATGACGCCGTCGTCGTGTTCTTCGTTCTTTCAGGCCTCGTGGTCGCCCACGCGACGGATCGGCCCGACCGGCCGGCTGCCGTCTATGTCGAACACCGCCTCGCCCGGATCTGGTCGGTAGCGATCCCGGCCCTGGTGCTGTCCGCGATCGCTGCCCTGTTCGTCCCGGCCGGCGTGACGATGCACGCGGCAACGCCCATCACCGACGTCGGCACACTGTGGCAGGCGCTCGGCCTGAGCGCTGTCTTCATGGCCCAGTCCTGGAACCTCGACCTGACGCCGCCGTTCAACTCGCCCTATTGGTCGCTGAGTTTCGAGGTCTGGTACTATGCCCTGTTCGGTCTGTGGGCCTACCTCCACGGGCGCGTTCGCGTCCTTGCCCTGCTCGCCTGCGCCGCGATGGCTGGGCCGAAAATTCTGCTGCTGATGCCGGTCTGGCTGTTCGGCGCCGCGATCTACCACGCCCGGTTTCGCTTGTCGGGGGCTGGGGCGCGGGCGCTCTTCGGCGTAACGCTTGCCGCCGGCCTGCTATTTTTCTGGTTCGATTGTTCGGTCAAGCTCCGGGATCTGGCATTCGTCACCTGGCCTGGTTTCATGGCGACGCTGCATGGCGCCAACCAGTTCATCGGCGATACGCTGCTCGGCCTGATCGTCTCCGCCCATTTTGTCGCGGTCGCCAACCTGCGCGGATCGCCGGCGGTGCAGCGGGCGAAAGCCCCGTTGAAGCTCGCCTCCTCCTTCACCTTCTCGATCTATCTCTACCACATGCCGCTGTTCGCGCTGCTGTGGGGCGCCTTCGGGCTGCGCTCCCCCGCGATAATATTCCTGTTCCTAGGCTTGGCGATCATCGCCATCGGCATGGTGACGGAGCGCAAGCTGGCGGCGTGGCGCGGCTTGATCAGACGACTCATCGCAGGATCGACCGCCGCCCGAACGGCCGCCATGCCATTCGGGCGGCGTTTCCGGTTTTCCCTTATGAAATTCCGCCCAGGCACAGGTACTTGACCTCGAGATAGTCCTCGATCCCGTATTTCGAGCCTTCGCGGCCGAGACCGGATTGCTTCACGCCGCCGAACGGGGCCACCTCGGTCGAGATGATGCCCTCGTTGATGCCGACGATGCCGTATTCCAGCGCCTCGGCGACCCGGAAGATCCGGCCGATGTCGCGGCTGTAGAAATAGGCGGCGAGACCGAACTCGGTATCGTTGGCGAGCTCGATCGCTTCCGCGTCGGTCTTGAAGCGGAACAGCGGTGCCAACGGTCCGAAGGTCTCCTCGCGGGCGACCGCCATGTCCGACGTGACGCCGGTGATGATCGTCGGCTCGAAGAAGCTGCCGCCCAGGCTGTGGCGCTTGCCGCCGAGCGTGATCTTGGCGCCCTTGGCCACCGCGTCGGCGATGTGCTGCTCGACCTTCTCGACCGCCTTGCCATCGATCAGCGGGCCGATCACCGTGCCCTGATCGAAGCCGTTGCCGACCTTCAACGCCGCGACCGCGTCGGCGAGCTTGCCGGCGAACGCATCATAGACCTTGTCCTGGACCAGGATCCGGTTGGCGCAGACGCAGGTCTGGCCGGCATTGCGGTACTTGGAGGCGATGGCGCCCTTCACGGCCGCGTCGAGGTCCGCGTCATCGAACACGATGAACGGCGCGTTGCCGCCCAGCTCCATCGAGCATTTCTTCACGCTCTCTGCCGCCTGCTTCAGCAGCACGATGCCGATCTCGGTCGAGCCGGTGAAGGTGATCTTGCGCACGATGTCGTTCGACGTCATCTCGCCGCCGATGGCGGACGCGCTGCCAGTGACGACGCTGAACACACCCTTGGGAATACCGGCACGTTCGGCCAGTTCGGCCAAGGCCAGCGCCGAATAGGGCGTGGCAGTCGCAGGCTTCAGCACCATGGTGCAACCGGCAGCGAGCGCCGGGCCCGCCTTCCGGGTGATCATGGCGGCGGGGAAATTCCACGGCGTGATCGCGGCACAGACGCCGATCGGCTCCTTCAGCACGATGATGCGCTTGTCGGCCGCATGAGCCGGAATGGTATCGCCGTAGATGCGCTTGCCCTCTTCGGCGAACCATTCGATGAACGAGGCGGCATAGACGATCTCGCCCCGGGATTCGGCCAAGGGCTTGCCCTGTTCGGCCGTCATCAGACGCGCGAGATCCTCTTGGTTCGCCATCATCAGTTCGAACCACTTGCGCAGGATATTCGCCCGCTCCTTGGCGGTCTTTGCCCGCCAGCCGGGCAGCGCCACGTTCGCCGCCTCGATCGCCCGGCGCGTCTCGTCGGCGCCCATGTTCGGCACTGTGCCCAGTTGCTTGCCGGTCGCCGGATCGGTGACCGCGATGGACTTGCCGCTGTCGGCGGCCGACCAGGCGCCGTCGATATAGCCCTGCTGGCGGAACAGCTTCGTATCTGTCAACTGCATGACATTCCTCCAAGGAAGCAGCGATCCGCGCCCGGTCCCGATCTCGTGTCCGGGACTGGTATTCTTTGCGGATCGCCTGATCAGTTTCGCCGGAAATCTCCGATGCCGGCAGAGTTTAAACCGGATTTCCCCGGCTTTGCACGCGCTGCCCCCGGCCCTTTGCCTGAGACGCCGCCGGCATTCAGGCGCGCTTGAATTGCTTGCCGAGGCGCAGGCCCTGGCTTTGGTAGTTCGACCCGATGCCTTGACCATAGAGCTTGTCGGGCCGCTGGGTCAGCCGCTCGTAGACCAGGCGGCCGACGACCTGGCCATCCTCGATCAGGAATGGCACTTCGTGGGCGCGCACTTCCAGCACCGCCCGGCTGCCGGCGCCGCCGGTCTCGCCCAGGCCGAAGCCCGGATCGAAGAACCCGGCGTAGTGCACACGGAATTCGCCGACCAGGCTGTCGTAGGCCAGCATCTCGGCAGCATGGTCGGCCGGCACCACGACCGATTCCTTCGAAGCCAGGATGTAGAAATCGTTCGGATCGAGGATGATGCCGGTCCCGCCTCGGCGATAGACCGGTTCCCAGAAATCGAGTGGTTCGTAGTGGCCGATGCGATCCAGATCGATCAGGCCGGTATGGCTGCGCGCCCGATAGCCGACGAGGCCGGTCTCCGGATCACCCTGGATATCGACCGTGAAGGCGATGCCGCCCTTGATGTTTTCCTGCCCGGGTCCTGCATCGTTCAGGCTTACCGCCTGGTGCAGCGCGCGCAGCGAAGTGTCGTTATGGCTGGGCGCGCCCCGGCGCAGGCGCAGCTGCAGCAGCTTCGTGCCGGTATGGACGCGCACGCTGAA
This sequence comes from Aliidongia sp., assembly GCF_035943795.1. NCBI lineage: Bacteria > Pseudomonadati > Pseudomonadota > Alphaproteobacteria > Rhodospirillales > Dongiaceae > Aliidongia > Aliidongia sp. The sequence goes on from NZ_DASZBY010000145.1 coordinate 39,262, forward strand.
GGCGCGCGGGCTGATCTCGGCATACAGCGGTCCGGTATAGCCGGCCTCGACCCGGTCGAACTCGGTGCCATGGTCGGTGATCAGGCGGGCGAACAGGTCGAGCCGCCCGGTCGAGCTCTTGGGATTGGCGAGCGCGGTCAGGCCCGGCGTCAGCGCCACGGACTCGAGCAACGGAACGATATAGACGCAGTGGCGCTCCAACACCGCGCCCTCGGTCAGGTCGATCGCATGCATCTCGACCGTGTCGAGCCGCTGCTTCACGGTCGCGTGCCGGCCCGGCAGGAAACTGGCACGCACCCGGTAGGCGACGGTCCCCAGACGCAGGTCGACGCTCGCCGGCTGGACCTGATCGTCGGGGATCGGTTGCGACGCCGAAATCACGCCCTCGGCGATGAGCGCCCGCAAGGTCTGCGACGGCAGGATCCCGGTGTCGAATGTCATCTGGTCGCCGTCGCTCATCCCTGGCCGCTCGCTGTCGTCTGGTCTGGTTGCAGACGACCAAGGAAGCATCAAAGCCGGCGCGATACAAGCCGAGGCGATCACGCGAAGCCATGGAAGGCCGCGGGACCGTGGGTCGAGGCCCGGTCACTTCCGGCGCGGCGACTTCTTGCGGCCGGCCTGCTCGCCCTCCTTGCGGGCGACGAACAGCTTGCCGGCCTGCTGGGCGGCGCCCCGGTTCAGATAGTTGCCGCACTCGAAGCGCTGCCCGTCGAAAGTCACCGCCAGTTCGAACTTCTGCGGACCGACCTCGCGGATATCGATCGTTGCCGCCGTCGGCTGAGCCATGGATGCTTCCTCTGAATCGCGGGACGAGTTTAGCCGCCGTTCACGGCGCCGCCAACAGCAGTCCGGCCAGCGCCAGGACCAGCGCCGGCGGCATGACGATCAGGCCGAGACGCAGGAACTGCCAGGTGCCGACATGAGCACCTTCGCGCCGGAGGGCCACGAGCCACAGGATGGTCGCGAGCGAGCCTGTCACCGACAGGTTGGGGCCGAGATCGATGCCGATCAGCAGCGCGCCGGTCACCGGTGCCGGCAAAGCGCCGCCGTCGGCGAAGGAGCCGGCGATCAGCCCGACCGGCAGGTTGTTCATGAGATTGCAGGCGAACGCCGAAACGAGCCCGGCGATCCAGGCGCCATCCGTGGCCGAGCGGTCAGCGGCACTCTGTAGTGCGTCGGCGACCGCGCGCAGCACACCGGTCTGCCCGACCGCGGCGACCAGGACGAACAGGCCGGCGACCAGGGGTAGGACGCTCCAGGAGATGCCGCGCAGCAGAGCCCAAGGCGCCGCCCGCCGATGGAGCAGTACCGTCGCCACGGTCAGGCCGCCGGCCAGGAACGTCGGCAGGCCGAGCGGCCGGTCGAGCGCCGAGGCGACCAGCAGCACGAACGCCGTCGCGACGATGCCGGCGGCGGCCAGCCCGCCGCCCGGCGGCAGGCGCGGCAGTGCCACCTCAGTCGCGATAGCATTGCGCAAGGCTGCGCGCTGGGTCCAGCGCAGGGCGGCATAGGTCGCGGCGATGGCCAGGACCGAGGGCAGCGCGAACTGGGCGAGCCAGTGCCGCAAGGGCGGCATATGGCTGCCGAAGATCACCAGGTTGGCCGGGTTCGAGATCGGTAGCACGAAGCTTGCCGCATTCGCGATGAAGGCGCAGACCAGAAGGTAGGGCAACGGCTCCGCCTTGGCCGCCCGCGCCGCAGCATAGACCGCAGGGGTCAGCACCACGGCGGTGGCGTCGTTCGACAGGAACGTCGTGACCAGGATGCCGACCAGATAGACCAGCGCGAACAGGCGGCCGGCCGAACCGCACGCCTGCCGGGTCGCGAGTGCGGCCAGCCAGTCGAACAGCCCTTCCTGCCGGGCCAGGTCGGCCAGCAGCATCATGCCGATCAGGAACAGGTAGACGTCGGTGCCCTGGCCGACCGCCCGCAGCGCATCCGTCCAGGGCAGCAGACCGGGCAGGACCAGTGCTGCCGCCCCGGCGACGGCCCAGATCGCCTCGGGCCAGCGCCAGGGCCGCAGGATTACGCCGGCGACGGCGAGCGCCGAGACGATCCAGATGATCTCGGCGGAAATGGCGGGCGGAACGATGCGTCAGGCTCCCGTCATCGGTCGAAGCCGCGCCCCATGCCGCCGAAGCGACACAGGGCGGTCATTCTCAGGCTTCCAGCGTCGCATCCAGGGTGATGTCGGCCTTCAACAGCTTGGACACCGGACAGCCGGCCTTGGCCATGCCGGTCAGCTTCTCGAACGTCGCCTGATCGGTGCCGGGGATCCTGGCTGTCAACGTCAGATGCACCGCCGTGATCGCGAAGCCGCCCTCGACCTGCTCGAGCGTCACCTTCGCGCTCGTCTCCATCTTTTCGGCGGTCAGCTTGGCTTCGCCCAGGATCAGCGACAACGCCATGGTGAAGCAGCCGGCATGGGCCGCCGCGATCAGCTCTTCCGGATTGGTGCCCTTCACGCCCTCGAACCGGCTCGCGAAGCCGTAAGGATGGGCCGACAGCGCGCCGCTCTCGGTCGTGATTGCACCCTTGCCGTCCTTCAGTCCGCCCTGCCAGACGGCCGAACCCTTGCGGTCGATCTTCATGTGAACTCTCCTCGAAGCCATTGCGGGAAAACGACGGGTCGGCCCGACGACTATGCGTCAAGTTCGGCCCGGCGCGAAGCCCGCGTCGTCGATCGAGAAGAGATCCCTGCCCTACTCGACCGTGACGCTCTTGGCGAGGTTGCGCGGCTGGTCGACGTCGGTGCCCTTGTGGACCGCCGTGTAATAGGCCAGCAGCTGGAGCGGGATCGCATAGAGGATCGGCGCGACGAACGGGTCGCATTCGGGCAGGCGGATGGTCGCGAGCGTGCGGCCCGGGAAGGACGCGATGCCGTTGGCGTCGGACATCATGATGACCTTGCCGCCGCGCGCCAGCACCTCCTGGACGTTCGATGCCGTCTTCTCGAACAGCTCGTCGTGGGGCGCCACGACGATGATCGGCATCTGTTCGTCGATCAGCGCGATCGGACCGTGCTTCATCTCGCCGGCGGCATAGCCCTCCGCATGGATGTAGCTCAATTCCTTGAGCTTGAGCGCGCCTTCCAGCGCCAGCGGATAAGCGGTGCCGCGCCCCAGGTACAGCACGTCGCGCGCATCGATCAGCGACTTGCCGAGCGTCTCGATCGCCTCCTCGTCGGCCAGCACCTCGGCGATGCGCGACGGCACTTCGCTCAAGGCCGTCGCCAGTTCGGCCTCGCGCGCCGCGTCGATCTTGCCGCGCGCGCGCGCGGTCGCGATCGCGAAGCAGGCGAGCACGGCCAGCTGGGCGGTGAATGCCTTGGTCGAGGCGACGCCGATCTCGGGCCCGCACAGGGTCTGCAGCATCACGTCGGCCTCGCGGGCCATGGAGCTTTCAGGCTGGTTGACCAGCACCGCGATATGCTGACCCTGGCTCTTGGCATAGCGCAGCGCCGCCAGCGTATCGGCCGTCTCGCCCGATTGGGAGATGAACAGCGCCAGCCCGCCGGCCGGCATGTCCGCGGCGCGATAGCGGAATTCGCTCGCGATATCGACCTCGACCGGCATGCGCGCCAGCTTCTCGAACCAGTATTTGGCAACCAGCGCCGAATGGAACGAGGTGCCGCAGGCGACGATCGTCACCCGCGAGATCGTGGCCAGGTCGAACGGCAGATCCTCCAGCACGATCGACCGCGTCGTCGGGTTGACGAAGGCCGACAGCGTGTCGCCGATCACCGCCGGCTGCTCGCAGATCTCCTTGTGCATGAAATGGCGATGGTTGCCCTTGCCGATCATCGCACCCGACAAGGCGGTCAGCTTGATCGCGCGCTCGACCGGACGATCCTCGGCATCGAACACCCGGGCACCGGTCGGCGACAGCACCGCCCAGTCGCCCTCGTCGAGATAGCAGATGCGCTGGGTCAGCGGTGCCAGCGCCAGCGCGTCGGATCCCACATACATCTCGCCGTCGCCATAGCCGACCGCGACCGGCGAGCCCCGGCGCGCGCAGATCAGCAGTTCGGAATGGCCGGCGAAGATGATGGCGAGCGCGAAGGCGCCGTGCAGCCGGCGCAGGGTCTTGGCGACCGCCTGCTCCGGCGTGGCGCCGCTCTCCATCTCGCGGGTCAGCAGGATCGCGACCGCCTCGGTGTCGGTGTCGCTAGTGAAGCTATAGCCGTCCGCCATCAGTTCTCTGCGCAGGTCGGCGAAATTCTCGATGATGCCGTTATGGACGACGGCGACGCGGTCGGTCGCGATCGGGTGCGCGTTGCGCTCGACCGGCGCGCCGTGGGTCGCCCAGCGGGTATGGCCGATGCCGGTGGTGCCGGCGATCGGATCCGCCGCCAGCAGGTCGGCCAGTTGCTGCAGCTTGCCCTCGGCCCGGCGCCGCACGATCCGGCCGCCGACCAGGGTGGCGATGCCCGCCGAATCATATCCGCGATATTCGAGCCGACGCAGGCCTTCGAGCACCAAGGGGGCCGCTTCGCCCCGACCGATCGTGCCGATGATGCCGCACATGTCCTGATCCTTTCGAAAATGCTCCGTCCGCCCTGCCCCGCGCTGCGAGCGGCGCCAAGGGGCCAGCGTGACGGCAATGGGTTTATTTTTTGTGTTTGACGCTCTGGGCTGCGCGAAACGCCGCGGCACGGCCCGGTTTGTCGATCTGGCGGGCGCGGCCGATGGCGATCGCATCGGCCTCGACGTTCTGCGTCACCACGCTGCCGGCGGCAGTCATGGCGCCGTCACCGATCGTGATCGGGGCGACGAGCGAGCTGTGGGAACCGATGAAGGCACGCGCGCCGATCTCGGTGCGATACTTGCCGAACCCGTCGTAATTCACGGTGATCGTGCCGGCGCCGATGTTGGTGCCGCTGCCGACCGTGGCGTCGCCCAGGTACGTGAGATGGTTGGCCTTGGCGCCCCGGCCGAGCTGGGCGTTCTTGAGCTCGACGAAATTGCCGATATGGACGTCCTCGGCCAGCTCCGTGCCCGGGCGCAACCGGGCGAACGGGCCGATGACCGCGCCGGCGCCGATCCTGGCACCCTCGATATGGCTGAAAGACTTGATCTGCACCCGGTCGCCGACCGTGACGCCGGGACCGAACACGACATGCGGCCCGATGACCACGTCGCGGCCGAAGACGGTATCGGCCGCCAGGAACACGCTTGCCGGATCGACCAGGGTTGCGCCGTCGGCCATCGCCGCCGCGCGCAGGCGCTGCTGCAGGATCGCCTCGGCGGCGGCCAGGTCGGCCCGGGAATTGACGCCGACCAGCTCGTCGACCGGCGCCTCGACGACGCGGGCACGCCGCCCGTCGCCCCGCGCGATGCCGACGATGTCGGTCAGGTAGAATTCACCCTTGCTGTTGCCGTCCTCGACCCGGCCGACCAGGTCGAACAGGACGGCGCCGTCGATCACCATGACGCCGGAATTGCACAGGTCGAGCGCCAGGATCTCAGGCGAAGCTTCGGCCGCCTCGACGATGGCATCGAGGTCGCCGCCGGCATCGAGCACCAGCCGGCCATAGGCGTTCGGCGGCGCCACGCGCATACCCAGCACGACGACCGCGGCATCGGTGCGCTGGCGCTCGGCCACCATGCGGCTCAGGGTCTCGGCCGTGATCAGCGGCGTGTCGCCATAGACCACCAGCACCGCGTCGAAACGGCGGCCGCCCAAGGCATCCTGCGCACAGCCGACCGCGTGGCCGGTGCCGCGCTGTTCCATCTGATGGGCGAGCGCGTGCGGTGCCGCGGCCTTCTCGACGCCGGGCATGTCCGGTCCCGCCACCACGACCATCCGATCGGGATCGAGCCGCCCGCATGTGTCGATGACATGGCGGAGCATCGGCTTGCCGGCGATCTCGTGCATCACCTTCGGCAGGGCCGATTTCATTCGCGTCCCTTTGCCGGCCGCCAGGATCACGATCGCCAGCCGGTTCCGAGACATCGCACCTTCCATGAAGCCTTCCCCTCTTCGAGCGCGACTTTGCGCCGCCAGACGGGGCAGAATGTGTCATGTACTCCTTACTGTTTCCGAAACAAAATTTGTGAATCGACATGACGGCGAAGCAATTGCTCCTGTTCGACCTCGACGGCACGCTGATCGACAGCGCCGGCGACCTGCACCACGCCATCAACGAAATGCTGACGGCGGTCGGCCGGGCGCCGCTGACCCTGCCCCAGGTGGTCGGCATGATCGGCAACGGCGTGCCGACCCTGGTCAAGCGGGCGCTGGCCGCCAGCCCCGGCGATCCGGTCGAGCATGCGGACGCGATGGCGCGCTTCGACGCGGCCTATGACGCCGATCCGACGACCTTGACGACGATCTATCCGGACGTGGCGGAAACCCTAGACCGGCTGGCCGCCGCCGGGCGCGTGCTGGCGGTCTGCACCAACAAGCATGTGGATTCGGCCCGGCATATCCTGGCCGACCTCGGCCTGGCCCGGCATTTCGGCCACTTGATCGGCGGCGACAGCCTGCCGTTCCGCAAACCCGATCCGCGCGTCCTGACCGACACGCTGGCGACGCTGGGCATCGCCCCGGCCGACGCGGTCATGATCGGCGACAGCGAGGTCGACGCCGCCACGGCCGAGGCCGCCGGCGTCGATTTCATCCTGATGACCTACGGCTATCATCATGGGCCGGTCGAGACGATTCCGGCCCGCGACCGGCTCGACCGTTTCGCGGATCTGGTCCCGCTGCTGGGCTGACGCCGTCAGGTCGCCGGCAGTTCGATGGCGAGCGATATGGCGAGTACCCGCAACGCGCGCCGCGCCTCGGTGAAGGACAGTCGGTCGATGGCGCTCGCCAATGGTCCGATATCGGCCCCCTGATCGCAGAGCGCGGCCTTCAGCGGGCCGAGTTCCCGACGGGCGGCAAGCGAATTGCGTCCCAGCAGCGCGTCCAGTTCGGCCATCAGCCGCGGCAGTTCTCCCGCCGGAGCCGCCGCGGTCGGGGTTGGGACGGCCGGGGCCGCCACTTCGGCCGCCGAGCCCAATCCGCCGACCACCTCCGCCATGGCGTCATCCAGCATGGCGAGTGCCGGGTCGAGGGCAGCGGCGTCGCCGCCCCGGATTCCCGTTTCGACCGCCGCCGCCGCCGCGGCCAGGCGCACCGCGGACAGATTGCCGGCCACGCCCTTCAGCGTATGGGCATGGCGCAGGGCCTCTTCCACGGCACCGTGGCCGAGCGCCGATCGGATCGCCGCCACGGCATCGGCCTGCGACTTGCCGAACTCCGCCAGCAACCGGGCCAGCAGCTTGCGATTGCCGCCCAGGCGGGCGAGGGCGGCGGGAACATCGATGCCGGGCTGATCTTCCATGAGCATGATCTCGGTTGGTGCCGTCTCCTGCGGAGCCGGCTTTGGAGCCGTGCGCGGCTGATCGATCCAATGACGCAGCCGTGCAATCAGATTATCCGGGTCGACCGGCTTCGGAATGTGATCGTTCATCCCCGCCTCTAGACATTGCCGACGCTCTTCCTCGAGCGCATGGGCGGTCAAGGCGATGATCGGGAGATCGCCGAGGCCAAGCTGCGCACGGATCGCCTCGGTCGCCTGATATCCGTCCATTCCAGGCATCTGTATATCCATCAGGACCGCATCGAATGTCACGCCCGACGCGAGCCGCTCGACCGCTTCCCGACCACCGCGTGCGGTCTCGACCGAGGCACCCGCCGCCTCGAGCAGTTCCAGTGCGATGACGCGATTGACCTCGTTGTCGTCGACCACCAGGACGCGCGCGCCTTCCAGCCGGACGTCGACGGTGGCAACGGTCGGCGGCGGCGGCTGATCGTTGAGGACGCTCTGCGAGCGGAATTGCGCGGTGAAGAAAAAGCGGCTGCCGTCGCCGGGCACGCTCTCGACGCCGACGGTGCCGCCCATGGATTCCACCAGATGTTTCGAGATGCTGAGGCCCAGCCCGGTGCCGCCGAACTTGCGGCTGGTCGAACTATCCGCCTGGGAGAACGCCTGGAACAGCTTGCCGGCCTGTTCCCCGGTCAGGCCGATGCCGGTGTCGCGGACCGAGAATTCGAGATCGACCGGGCTGCCTTCCGACAGGCGTGCGACCGTGACGGTGATACCACCGGACTCGGTGAATTTGATCGCGTTGCCGATGAGGTTGGTGAGAACCTGGCCCAGGCGCAGGGGATCGCCGACCAGGCGATGCGGCAGTTGTGGATCCAGCTCGAACTTCAGGGTCAGTCCCTTGTCGGCCGCGCGCTCAGCGAACAGGTCGCGCAGATGGCGCACCGTGTCGGCAAGATCGAACGGGACTTCCTCCAGCCGCAGCTTGCCGGCCTCGATCTTGGAGAAATCGAGGATGTCGTCGATGATGCGCAGCAGCGACCGGCCGGCACGCTCGATCATGACCAGGTATTCGTGCTGGTGGGCGGTCAATTTGGACTGGAGCACGAGATGCGTCAGGCCCAGCACCGCGTTCATCGGCGTGCGGATCTCATGGCTCATATGGGCCAGGAATTCGGTCTTGGCCTGGGCCGCATGCTCGGCGCGCTGACGTTCCGTCTCACTCACGCCGGCGAGCGCCCGCAGATCGCCGGCCTGCCTGGCCAGCAGGTCGCGGCTTTCCCGCAGTTCCAGCTCGACCTGCGTCACGTCGGTCATGTCGTTCAGCACGACCAGGTATTTCGAGCCGGAGATGGCGACATAAGGCTCGGTCACGCGCTGGCTGCCGTCGGCACAGGTCAGGCGGCAGATCGGCGGCTCGCCCGGCCGCCCCGCCTCGACCTGCGCGAAATAGTTGCCGTACCGCGCGGCCATCGCGGCCTGCTCCGCATCGCCGCCCAGGATCGGCGCCCAGAGATCGTCCTCCCGAGCGAAGTCCGCGACGGTATAACCGTAGAGTTCGACGAAACGGGGATTGGCGTATTGGACGCGCCGCTCCGGCCAGCTGCCGACGAGCATCGGCAGCGGCGACGCCTCGATGAAGGCGCGCATCTGCGCTTCGCCCGCCCGCAGGTCGCTTTCGGTACGCTCGCGCGCGTCGAGCAAGCCGTTGAACCGGTGGACGAGATCGACGATTTCCGTAGGGCCGCGCTCCGGCAGCCGGGTATCGAGCCGCCCGGTCGTCGCGGCCTCGGCGGCGGCGATCAACTGGCGCAACGGCCGCACGATGCGGCGGCCGCTGATGAAGGCGACGACGACGGCGAGCAGTGCGAGGCTGCCGACCAGGCCCGCATCCCAGCGCAGCCGTTGCCACACCCGTCCCAGCACGGCCTCGCGCGGCACGGATACGACGGTGAACCAGTCCGCTCCGAAGACCGGCACGACGCTGGCGATGACCGGACGGCCGTCCGGTCCCGGCAGGTCGATCCAGCCCTGCGCGCCGCGGTCTGCCGCACGCAGCAGCATCGGCCCGTCGAGCCGGCGTCCGATCCATTCCGCGGGATTGCTGTTGCGGGCCACCACGGTCCCCGTGCCGTCGAGGATCGTCACGATCGCATCGGGCGGCAAGACGCCGTCGAATTGGGATGGCTGGTAGTGCCAAAGGTGGATGGAGGCCGCCAGCACGCCGCCCAAGCCGCCCTGATCGGACATGACCGGCATCGCGGCCACCACGGTCCATTCGCCCGAGGGCCCGTCGAGCAGCGGCGAGCTCAGGAAGAACTTGCGATCGTCGAGCACACGGTGAAACCACGCCTGGTCGGCGAAATTACGCGGCGACGTGCCGGGCAGCACCGGCGTCGAATTGCAGATCAGATTGCCGTCCAGGCCGATCAGCATAATCGAGATGTAGCTGGGCTGCAGCCGCGGGATGGTCGCGATCACGGAATCGCAATGTTCGGGATCAAGGGCCTGGACGGCGGGACGCGTCACCGCCCCCAGCAGCATCTGGCGCGTCTCGATCACGTCGCGCTGAACGCCGGCGGCGATCAGCCGGGCGAAGCCCAGGGCCTCGTCGCCGGCTGCGGCGATTTCGCGTTGGGACGCCAGATATTGCTCGTAGCCGACGATTGCGACGAAGGGCAACATGATGGCCGCGACCAACCCGATCATCCGGGTTCCGATCGACCAGTGCCTGCCCATTCCGGCTCCTTAGGACGTTGACGCAAGCCGGTCTGCCATCCGGTCCGGACCGACGATCCGAACCGGCGGAGCCGGCCGTTTCACGAGAGCTGCTGCAGGAACTAGGCCAGGGCCCGTTCCAGGACACGGGCCACGTGCAGGGCCGGTCGGGCGGTTCCGTCGGCGATCTGATGGCGGCAGCTGGTGCCGTCGGCGACGATCAGCGCGTCCGGCGGCGCCGCGCGCACCGCGGGAAGAACCGACAGCTCGCCGATCCGCATCGAGACGTCGAAATGCTCGGCTTCATAACCGAACGCGCCGGCCATGCCGCAGCAGGTCGCCTCGATGGTCTTGACCGCCAGGCCAGGCACCAGCTCCAGAACGGTCACGGCGTCCGGCACGAGCCCGAACGCCTTCTGATGGCAATGGCCATGGAGATAGGCCTCGCCGACGCCGATCGGCTGCAGCGCCAGATTGAGCCGGCCGGCCCGCTGCTCGAGCGCCAAGAACTCCTCGAACAGCATCGCGCCGGCGGCCAGCACCGTCGCCTCCCCCCCGGGCAGCATGGCGGTATACTCGTCCCGCAGCGTCAGCAGGCAGGACGGTTCCAGCCCGACGATCTTCGCGCCCCGCGCGAGATAAGGCGCCAGCGCTGCAATCAGGCGTCGGGCCTCGATGCGGGCCTCGTCGATCAGTCCTGCGGCGAGGAAGGTCCGACCGCAACACAATGGCCGGCCGACACGCGGCGGCTCGACGACGCGATAGCCCGCCGCCAACAGCACCCGCCGCGCCGCCCGCAGGTTCTCCGGCTCGAAGCTGCCGTTGAACGTGTCGGCAAGCAGCACGACTTCGTTTCCGTCGCCTTCGGGCGCCGACGGTTGCCACGCATCGCGCCGCCAGGCCGGCAAGGACCGCCGGCTCGACAGCCCGAGGAATCGCTCGCCCAGCGCCGCGACCGCCGGAAGCCGGTTCCGCAAATTCAGAATCGAGGCGAAATGCCTGGCATAATGCGCATAGCGCGGCAGGTAAGCCACGAGGCGCTGGCGAGCGGTCAGCCCGTGCCGCCTCTGCCAATGGTGCAGGAATTCGAGCTTCATCCGCGCCATGTCGACCCCGGTCGGGCACTCGCGTTTGCAGCCCTTGCAGCCGACGCATAGATCCATCGTCGCCTTCATCGCATCCGAGGTCATCGCATCGGGACCGAGCTGGCCGGACAAGGCCAGCCGCAGGCTGTTCGCCCGGCCGCGCGTCACGTCACGCTCGTCCTCGGTCGCGCGGAAGCTTGGGCACATCACGCCCGGATCGGACTTCCGGCAGGTGCCGTTGTTGTTGCACATCTCGACCGCGCCGAGGAAACCGCCCCAGTCCGACCAGTCGAGCGCGGTGTCGATCGGCAGCGCCTGGTAGCCGGGCGCATAGCGCATCAGGCTGCGATCATCCATGCGCGACGGTCGGACGATCTTGCCGGGGTTGAACAATCCGGCCGGATCGAAGGCGTCCTTCACCCGCTCGAACGCACGGACGATGCGGGGCCCGTACATCTGTTCATGGAATTCGGAGCGGACCAGCCCGTCGCCATGCTCGCCGGAATGAGCGCCCTTGTATTCGCGCACGATGGCGAAGGCTTCCTCGGCGATCCGGCGCATCTTGGCGACGTCGCCGCCGTCCTTCATGTTCAGCACCGGACGGACGTGCAGGCAGCCGACCGAGGCATGGGCGTACCAAGTGCCCTCGACGTCGTTGCGGCCGAACAGGTCGGTGAGGCGCGACGTGTAGTCGGCCAGATCGTCGAGCGGCACCGCGCAATCCTCGATGAACGAAACCGGTTTGCCGTCGCCCTTCATCGACATCATGATGTTGAGCCCAGCCGAGCGCACTTCCGCCAGCTTGGCCTGGAAACCCACGTCGATCGCGGGCACGATCGCATCCGGATAGCCCAGGTCGCCCATCAGCTGGTCCAGGTCGGCCATCTTGCGCAGCAGGGCCGTATGATCCTCGCCGGAGAATTCGACCAGCAGCAGCGCGTCCGGCTCGCCGCGCACCGCCCGCTCGATGGTCGGCGCGAAGGCCGGGATGCGGCGCGCCAGGTCGATCATGGTCCGGTCGACCAGTTCGACCGCGGAAGGACTGAGCGTCACGATGTGCCGCGTCGCCGCCATCGCCTCGTAGAAATGCTTGAAATGGCAGATCGCCTGGACCCGGTGCTTCGGCAAGCGATGCAGGCGCAGCTGGATCTTGGTGAAGAAACCCAACGTGCCCTCGGACCCGACCAGCAGTTTCGCCGGATTGCGCGGCGTCTCGCCCAGGGTCTCGATGTTGTAGCCGCCGACCTTGCGCAGCACCTTGGGGATGCGCGCTTCGATCTCGTCGGTCTCTTCGGCGTGGAGGTCGCCCAGAACGCGCATCAGGTCGGCATAGCGGTCGGTGGCACCGGGCAGGTTGCCACCGGTCGCGGCGAACCGGGACCGGCTGCCGTCGGCCAGGATCGCGTCCACCGCCAGCACATTATGGACCATAATGCCGTACTGGATCGACCGGGCGCCGCATGAATTATTGCCGGTCATGCCGCCGATCGTCGCCCGGTTCGCCGGCGATACATCGATCGGAAAGCTGAAGCCCGTCGGCTTCAGGATCTTGTTCAGCCGGTCGAGCACGATCCCGGGCTCGACCGTGACGGTGCCGGCCTCGACATCGGTCTCGAGCACGCGGTTGAGATGACGGCTGGTGTCGATGACCAGGGCACGCCCGACCGTCTGGCCGCATTGCGAGGTGCCGGCCCCGCGCGGCAGCACCGGCACGCCCTCTTCGCGCGCGATCTCGATGGCTGCCGCCACGTCGGCGGCAGTGCGCGGGATGACCACGCCGATCGGCTCGATCTGGTAGATCGAGGCATCGGTGGAGTAGCGGCCGCGGGTGAAGGGATCGAACTTGACCTCGCCCTCGAGCGCGCCGGCCAGACGCCGCGCGAGCTTGGGATCGCCCGGCCGCACCCGATCCCTTGCCGCCATCCGGTCGCTCCACTTTGCATGCAATTCAAAATCGCGGGCACGCTAGCATCGTTCGCCGGTGAAGAATAGCGTCCGGCGATTGCATGCAAAGACTCGACGCGACGACCGGCTGTGCGCGGATCCAGCCTGTGCCATCATGCCGGCCCCGTCGAACGATCCCGAGGAAAACGCCTGATGCGTGCGCCTGACCGATCGATCCATGCGTGGCGACATGGCGTGCTGCTGCTGGCGCTCATGACCGGCGCCTGTGCGGCGCCGCCACCGCCCAACACCGCGGATATCGACAGCGGCCATTTCGACGTCCGGCTCGCCCGAATGTATCTCGACGGCAACGGCGTGCCGCGCGACGAGACGAAGGCGGCGTATCTGTTGTCGAACGCCTCGGCCGTCGGTGACGTCGATGCGAAGGAGATGCTGGCGCGTCTCTACGCGGAAGGCCGCGGCCTGAAGCGGGACGACGAACTCGCCACCAGCCTGTTCCGCACCGCCGTCGATGGCGGCAACGTCGCGGCCCTGACCGATCTCGGGCGCATGGTGGAGACCGGTCGCGGCACGCCGCCGGATCCGGAGTCGGCGCTCGAGTTCTATGAGCGCGGCATGGATGCCGGAGACCCGGCAGCGCGCGAAAATTATCAGAGATTGAAAAAGTCTCTCGAGACACCCCCGGCGAAATCGGTGCCGGCCGCAGCGACGCCGCAGATCAGCTCGGAGAAATTGGCAGCACCGGACTGATCGCTGGTTGCGTGAATTAATTCACGCGGAACAACTCTTTTTCCGCTGTTACGAAGCCATACATTCGGATACATTCTGTTACATGGTTCGACGCGATCGGGCCAGCGCGCGACACGCACCTTTGATCTTTTGAGCACGCACCTTCAGCTCTTTTGGACGGCCGGGTCTATGATCCGGCCGTCTGCATTTCTGGGGCAAAGGATCAAAAGATAGTTGATCTGAACCCAGGTACCTTCGTCGGCGTGGCCGGCCCCGGAAGCAGCGGCTCCAAAAGGCCCCACTCCGCCTTCGTCATGTCGCTTGAATACCGCAGCCCTTCGCGCTGATACTGCGGATTAAGTGATTTTAGGCCACATCATCTGGTGCCTTCATCGTCGTTCGCAGCCACGGACGAACCACAAGGGTTTGAAATCACTAAACCCATTCTGGGTCAGCCTCTGAGACGACCAAACTTGTGAGACAGGCATGAAGTCGAATTCGGAATGGCAGGCCTGGGGCAAATTCGACCCGCTCTGGGGCGTTGCATCATGGAGCGGTCGGGAGCGCCAAGGAGCAAACCCATGGACCGACGAAGAGTTTTATAAGCTCGGCGATGACTGGGATGACTTCAAAGCCACCTGGCTCGCGTTGAGTGGCTATCGGCCCGGAACCATTCTCGAAATTGGCAGCGGCGCTGGGCGGATTACCCGGAAGCTCGCCGAGGATTTCGCGGTCGTGATCGCCAGCGACGTTTCGCCCGACATGCTTGAGTACGCTCGCACGCGCATCAAGGCTCCCAACATCCAATGGACATTGTCGAACGGCGACACTCTTCCGGCCGGCGATTCATCGATCGACGCTGTTTTCTCCTGTCACGTTTTCCAGCATTTCCCCAACAATGCCGCCCAAATCGCGACATTCAGAGAGATATTGCGAATCCTAAAGCCCGGTGGAAGTGCGCTGATTCATCTGCCGATGCACATCTTCCCGGACGTAAACCACCGGTTTTGCGCAATTGCTAGATCCGGCTACCAAGCTTTCGCATGGTTGTCGACCATCAAGGCAGCGATACGGCGCTCTCTGCAACACTTGGGCGGTAAGCCCTACATGCATGGCGTATCTTACGAAATGCAAAAGCTCGTCACCGATCTCAGAGAAGTCGGGTTTGGCCAAATACACCTGGCTTGCGTAACGGTCGGTGGCGCCCCCGCTCCTCACACCTGCGCGCTGGTCCAGAAGCCCGATCCGTCGGGCATATAAAGCACGCGGCAACGTTCACTGCCGACTTAGGTCTTGTTGAACAATAACTACGTCAGGGCTGGGTTCGCGGAGCGATGGTGTAGTTCCA
>NZ_DASZBY010000146.1:0-46774 GCF_035943795.1 Aliidongia sp.
ATCGTCCAAACCATCCACCAGGCCGCGTGACACGCTTCCACGACGGCCATTTTCCCCGGGGGCATGCCCCCGGGGAAAACAAGAACGAAGCGGACAGATCACGAGCTACCAAAACCGGACAGCTTGACGAGCTAGCGACACCTCGTCGAAGGCGGATAGGGCGGCACGGCCTTCCGGCTCGACGAGGGCGACGGTCGGATCCGGCCCGGCGAACTGCTTGATGGTTTCGATCGAGTCCCACAGCGTGACGGCGAGAAATTCCACCTCTCCGTCGGCTTCGCGCCGCAGCAGATAGGCGCCCCGATGCCCAGGGATCTCCTTCAGGTGCGGTGCTACGGCGGTCGTGAAATGGTGGAAATAGGCGTCGGCTTTCGCGATCGTCGCCGTGCCACGCCAGGTCCGAGCAATCATTTCGTCCTCTCCTCATCACCCTCGACAGCGCGAGCATACGGCCGATCCAGCACCGGCTGACGGACCCGGGGGTCAGTAACAGCTATGCCGATCGGGCATGATCAAAGGCCGCCATCCTTGCCCGCTCCATCGGGATGGCGCGTGAGGCCATGGATGCGGCCCTTGAGCACGCCGGTCTCGATGCATCGCTCGACCTCGGCCTGCACGAGGCGCAGCAGGACGTGGGTCGCCCTGGAGATCGGGCGGTGCGACGGCGTCGCGGTCACCAGCATCGCCCGCATTTGCGCCGATGCGATGGGACGCGCGCGCAGACGCCCTGCCAGCACCTCCTGATGGACCGCACCGAACGGCAGGATGGTCGATCCGGCCCCGGCCTCGACGAGCTGCTTCAGCGCCGCAATCGAATCGAGCTCCATTGCGATGGTCAGGTCGATCTTCGCTCGTCGCGCCGCCGCATCGATGACGCGCCGGAAACCGTTCTCCGGTCCGGGCAGGACCAGGGGCAGGGCGGCGATGTCGGCCATGTCGAGCGCGGTCGGGTCGCCGGAACCTCCGGCCGGCTGGATCAGGAAGAAATCCTCCAGCAGCAGGGGCGACACGACCAGATTCCGGTCCCGCCGCGCGTCATAGAGCACGGCGAGGTCGAGCCGGCCGCTCTCGATCCATTCCAGCAGCGTGCTGCTGAATGCCTCGTGCACGCGCAGCGTCGCTTCAGGACAGGCTTCGCGGAAGCGCTGGGCGAGCGGGGCAGCAAGCGTGTTGCCGATCGAAGGCGGCACGCCGAACGTCACGACGCCGGTCGGTCGGTCGCCCTGCGCGAGAAGCGCTTCCTTCACATCGACCAGTCGCTGCAGCAGCGGGCGGACGGCATCGGCCAAGGTCCGCCCGGCCTCCGTCAGGGTCACGCCGCGGCCGTGGCGATAGAACAGGCTGGTCCGCAGCTCCTGCTCCAGCTTCTGGACCTGCCGGCTGAGCGCAGGCTGGGTCATCCCCAGCTTGACCGCTGCCCGCGAAAAGCTGCCCGCATCCGCCACCATCACGAAATAGCGCAGTTCGAGCAGTTCCATGCCTCATCTCCCATGCCGATCGATCATATCTGATAGAGGCGGGCGACGCACCCCGTCCCCAAGCGGAGCGGGCTAAGCTGCAGGTGAAACCAACCGGGGCACCGATGCTGAACGCATCCTCACCGCTGGCCGCCGTCAGCGCCGACTATCTCGCCATGCTCGAAGACCGGTACGACACCGATCCCGGTTCGATCGAGCCCGGATGGCGCGTCGTCTTCGACCTGCTGCGCGACGTCGATGCCGGCGCGCCATCGCGTTCCGGCGCGGCGTTGATGGCAGCGATCGCCGCCTATCGCGACCGCGGCCATCGGCAGGCGGATCTCGACCCGCTGGGTTTGGCCGTCCCGTCGGGACTGTCGGAGCTCGACCCCGCGCGCCTCGCCCGGATCGTCGCTGCCGTCACGCAGGCAGTGCAGACGCCGGCAGGTGAAGCGGCGGCGATCGAGCGGTTCCGGTCGACCTATTGCGGCACGCTCGCGGTCGAAGCCGCGCATATCGACGATCCGACCGTGCGGGACTGGATCCAGGACGCATTCGAAAGCCGATCCCCGGCGCCCGACATCGCGGCGCGTCGCCGCGCGCTCGACCTGCTGACGGCAGCCGAAGAGTTCGAGCGCTTCATGGCGCTGAAGTTCCCGACCAAGAAGCGCTTCGGGGCGGAGGGCGCCGAAGCGCTCGTGCCGCTGCTGGACCGGCTGTTGCGCAATGCTGCGCAGGCCGGCGTGACGGAGGTCGTGATCGGCACGATGCACCGCGGCCGGCTCAACATCGCCGCCAACGTGCTGGGCAAGCCGCTGGTCCAACTCCTCGCCGAGTTCAAGGGGAGCTTTCCGTTCGCGGGCGATCCCGTCGCCGCCGACGTGCCCTACCACTTGGGGCACGAGGCTGACCTGCTGTTCGACGGACGGCCGCTCCGCGTGACCCTGGCACCGAACCCGTCCCATCTCGAGGCGGTGAAGCCGGTCGTCCTCGGCCGGGTGCGGGCGCGTCAGGACCTGGCGGAGGATCCTCGCCGCATTCTCTGCGTGCTCATTCACACCGACGCGAGCGTGGTCGGCCAAGGCATCGTCGCGGAGACATTGCAGCTGGGCGGCGTTGCCGGCTTCACCACGGCGGGCACCGTCCATATCGTCGTGAACAACCAGATCGGCTTTACGACCGAGCGGGCCGAGGCCCGGACCAGCCTGCATTGCACCGGCCCGTGGAAGGCCGTCGACAGCCTCATCCTGCATGCCAATGGCGACGATCCGGATGCGACGCTGCGCGCAGCCGATCTCGCCGTCGCCTTTCGCCAGGCCCACGGGCGCGACGCGGTGATCGACCTCGTCTGCTATCGGCGCAACGGCCATAACGAGATCGACGAGCCGCGCTTCACCCAGCCGTTGCTGTACCGGGTCATCGACGAACACCCGACCGTGACCGCGCAATTCGCCGCGCGGTTGACGGCGGAAGGCGTCGTCTCTGCCGATGGGGTCGCGGCGTCGGTCGTCCGATCGCAGGCAACGCTGCACCAGGCGTTCGCGGCCGCCGCTGCCTATCGGCCGAACCACAGCGGCCTGTTGGATGCCCCATCCGCGGAAGGCGCCCAGCCGTCGACCGGCATTGCGGAGGCGCGGCTGCACGACCTGTTGTCCGTCCTTGCCTCCCCGCCGGACGACATGAATTTCGACAAGAAAATCGAACGGATCGTTCGCCAGCGCGGGCAAGCCGCGGAGACCGGTGTGCCCTGGGCGGTGGCCGAAGCGCTCGCGTTCGGCAGTCTGCTGACCGAGGGGGCCGCGATCCGGCTCAGCGGCCAGGACGTGGTGCGCGGCGCCTTTTCCCATCGCCATTTCGCGCTGACCGACAACGAGACCGGCCGGCGGCACGTCAGCCTCGGCCATGTCGAGGCCGTGCAGGCACGCTTCACGGCGATCAACAGCCCGCTGTCCGAATATGCGGTGCTGGGTTTCGAATATGGCTACAGCCTCGAACGACCCGACGCGCTGACGATCTGGGAGGCGCAGTTCGGCGATTTCGCCAACGGCGCCCAGATCGTCATCGACCAGTTCGTGGCGAGCGGCGAGGAGAAATGGCGGCAGAGCTCCGGGTTGGTCCTGCTGCTTCCTCATGGGCTGGAGGGCCAGGGGCCGGAGCATTCTTCCGCGCGCATCGAGCGGTTCCTGCAACTCGCGGCCCGGGACAATATCCAGATCGCCCATCCCTCCACACCGGCGAATTATTTCCACCTGCTGCGCCGGCAGGCCCGTGCCACGCGGCAGAAGCCGCTGATCGTCATGAGCCCGAAGACGCTGCTGCGGTTGCCGGCCGCCGTTTCTGCCATGGCGGCGTTCGGTCCCGGCAGCGCATTCCAGCCGGTGATCGCGTCGTCGCTGGGCGCGTCGGCCCGGGCGGTGCTGCTGTGCAGCGGCAAGATCGCCTACGAGCTGGAGCGCGAGCGGGACCGCGTCGGTGCCGAGGATCTCGCCATCGTCCGGCTGGAACAGCTCTATCCCCTGCCGACCAGTGCCTTGCTGGCGATCTTCGTCGAGTGGCGTGCGGCCCGGTTCGCCTGGGTCCAGGAAGAACCCTCGAACATGGGCGCTTGGAGCTATCTCGATCGCCGCCTGGAGGCTTTGCTGGAGCAGGCAGGGGCGCAGTATGCCCGCACGGCCGTCATCGCACGGCCGGAATCGCCCTCGCCGGCCGGCAGCTTCCACGGCGACCACGATCGGGACCAGAGCCGCCTGGTCGAGCAGGCGTTTGCCTGGGCAGCCGGCTGACGTCGGTCAGATGATGTTGAGCTCCCGCACCGGGCTCCGCGTCAGCAGCCGACCGAAATCGAACAGCCGCAGGTCCAGCGCGCGATACTCGCCATACAGGATCAGCTCGGCGATGCCTCGACCGACGGCGGGGGACTGCTGCATCCCGTGGCCGCTGAAGCCGTTGGCGAAATAGCAATTCTCGATCCCGGGCGCGGTGCCCAGAATCGCGTTCTGATCGAACGTGTTCATTTCGTAGTATCCGGCCCAGGCGCTCGCCATCTTGATCGCCTCGAACGCCGGCACCCGGGCGGCGAGCGTCGGCCAGACCACGTCGTCGAACAGGTCGTACTCGACGTCGAGGTTCGCATGGCCGGCCTCGCTCGGGTCGCGCGGCGGCGGCCCGGCGATATACCGGTTGCCCTCCGGACGAAAATAGAGCCCGCTCGGATCGATGACGAGCGGGCAGTCCGCCAGCGATTCCTTGCAATCGAACACGAAGACGCAATGCTTTTCCGGCACGACCGGCAATGCGATGCCGAGCCTTTTGGCGACCTCGCCCGCCTGGGGGCCAGCGGCATTCACGAGTTTGCCGCAGGCGATGCGCGTTCCGTCGTCCAGGACGATCGCGGTCACCCGGCCGTGATCGGCCTCGAACGCGACGGCTTCGCCGGTTCGATAGACCGCACCCAGGGATCGCGCCTTGCGCCGGAACGCCTGGAGCAGGCTGTAGCCGTCGAACCAGCCTTCGCCGGACAGGCCCAGCGATCCGGCGGCGAGGTCGCCCGTGGCGAGCCAGGGGAACCGCTGACCGAGCGCCGTCGGGGTCAGAAATGCGACATCGACACCTTGTTGGCGTTGGGTCTGGTGGTTTGCCTCGAGGATGGGCAATCCGGTCTCCGTCGCCAGGTAGAGATAGCCGCGCTCGACGATGTCGAGTTCCGGCGCTTCGCCGTCGACCGACAGGTGGGCCGCGATATCCTTCATGAAAGCCATGCCATAGACGGACATCGCGATGTTGAGCGGCGTCGAGAATTGCTGGCGTATCGAGCTTGCCGACAGGGCCGAGGACGCCATCCGATAGGTCGGGTCGCGCTCGACGACCAGGACGGACAGTCCGGGATCCATCGACAGCAGGTTGAAGGCGATGGCACTGCCGATGACGCCCCCGCCGACGATCGCAACGTCCACTCGTTCCATCATGATGCGCAAGCACTCTGGTAGCCAAAACCGATCGACGGGGAGTGTAGGCATGTCGTGCGCATCATGGAACATCGACCGTATGGTTCTGCGCTATCCGCCATCATCCACGCGACGTCGCGCCGGGATCAGGCCGCTTGGAGCTGTACCAGATATGTCCGTGGCGTATGGCGGCTCGCCCGATTCGCGCCGACGCGACGGCAAGCAATTTATTTCAAGACGGGCTTTCGCCGATCAGGCGCGCTTTGAAGGCCCGGATCGATGGATGCCAGCGGCCTATCCTCTTGGGGCGCGGCCTTATCCCATATGCCCTCTCACGGATTTCACGTCCCGGTCCGTGATCGGCGGCGCCTGGTTGCCCCAGCTGTTCCGGATCAGATTGACGATGTCGGCGGCATCCTGATCGCTCAGGCGATCGCCGAACGGCGGCATGGTGAAGGACGAAGGTGCCGCCGCAGTCGCCGGCAGTGTCGAGCCCTTCAACACCACCGAAATCAGGGCGGTGGGATCTTTCTGCAGCACCGCCGGATTGCCGGCAAGGCGAGGGAAGACACCGACATAGCCCATCCCATCGGTTCGATGGCAGGCAGCACAGCTATCCACGTACGCTGCCGCACCCGGACGGCCGAGGTCGCCGGCGCGCAGCGCCGCAGCCGTCCTGTCGGCGACGACCGGTCGGGCCAAGGGAGCATCCTCGGTCGGCGGAAGTGACTTCAGATATTTCGCGATGGCCTGCAGATCTCCATCGCTCAGATATTGCGTGCTGTGCCTGACCACATCAGTCATCGAGCCGAAGACGGCGGCATGATCGGTCCGACCGGTCTTGAGCAGCCGAGCGATCTCCTGCTGGTTCCATCCGGCGAGCCCGGTTCCGGCCTCGCCGCGCAGGCTGGGCGCAATCCAGCCGTCGACCACCGGGCCGCCCGCCAGGAACAGGGCGCCCCGGTCGTCGAGCGCCTTTTCCTGATCGCCGATGCCGCGTGGCGTATGGCAAGCGCCGCAATGTCCCAGCCCTTCGACCAGATAGGCGCCGCGATTCCAGTCGGCGTCCTTGGTCCTGTCCGCCTCGAACGGCTTGCCGGCGAAGCCCGCATCCCAGATTGCCAGCGGCCAGCGCATGCTGAGCGGCCAGATCACCCCGTTCTTTCGGTTCGGCTGATCGACGGGCGCCACGCCCTTCAGGAAATAGGCATAGAGCGCCCGCATATCCGCCTCGGTCAGCTTGGCGAACGACGGATAGGGCATGGCCGGATACAGATGCCGGCCATCGGCCGCTACACCCTTGCGCATTGCCCGATCGAAATCCTCGAACCGATAGGTGCCGATCCCAGTCTTGGCATCGGGGGTGATGTTGGTCGAGTAGATCGTTCCGAACGGCAGGGCGAACGGCAGCCCACCTGCCATGTCCTTGCCACCCGGTGTGGTGTGGCAGGCGACGCAGTCGCCGGCGCGCGCAAGATAGGCGCCGCGCTGGATATCGTCTGCGGGCGACGTCTGCGCCAATGCCGGCGACGCCGAGAGCAGCCCGGCGGCGAGCAGCGCGGTTCGGGCCTTCTTTGGCGATGGTGCGCGACTCAAATCGGCACCAGAGGGCCGGGGTTTTTCAGATAGTCCGTCCGGATCGCATGGGCCGAGAAATACGCGAGCGCTGCCATCATCCCGGTCGGATTGTAGCCGGTACCCTGCGGAAAGGCGGAGGAGCCGATGACGAAGACGTTCGGCACGTCCCAACTTTGCAGAAATTTATTCACGGCACTGGTCTTCGGATCGGCGCCCATGATCGCCCCGCCGACGAGATGCGTCGTCTGGTAATTCCGCACGTCGAAATGATCGCCGAACTTCTTGACGCTGACCGACACCTGCTTCGGGCTCATCGACTTGAGGATCTCGGTCAACTTGCCGACCACGTAACGGGTCATCTTGATGTCGTTCTCCTTCCAGTCGAACGTCATGCGCAGCAGCGGCTGGCCATGGATGTCGCGATAGGTCGGATCGAGATCGAGGAAACAATCGCGATAGGACATGTTGCTGCCGTGGGAATCGGCGGACAGCGTGTGGGCGTAATAGTCCTTCGCCGCCTTCTTCCAGGTGGTACCCCACTTCGGCGTGCCCTCGGGCAGTGCCAGACCGGCGATCGGCTTTACGCCGGATTGATTGACCCAGCAGGGCGACCCGCCGACGAAGCCCAACGGACCGTGGTCGAAATTATCGGCATTGAAATCGTCGATCGCCTGGCCGCCGCCGCCGGTGCCGATGAATGGATTGGTATGCACGTCGGGGCCGAAGAACGCCTTCACGGTCCCCATGTTCTGGTAGGCGAAATTCTTACCGACCGTACCCTCGCCGCTGGCGACATCGTACGGTTTGCCGATCCCCGACAGCAGCATCAGCCGGACGTTGTGGAACTGGAATGCCGAGAGGATGACCAGGTCGGCCTGCTGTTCGATCTCGCGGCCCTGCGCGTCGACGTAGGTAACGCCGGTCGCCCGCTTGCCCGAGCCGTCGAGATTGACCTTCAGCACATGGGAATTGGCCCGAAGCTCGAAATTCGGCTTCAGGCGCAACGCCGGCAGGATGTTCACGTTCGGCGAGGCCTTGGAATACATGTAGCAGCCGAAACCGCCGCAATAGCCGCAGAAGTTGCACGGCCCCATCTGCGCGCCGTAAGGGTTCGTGTAAGGCCCCGACGCATTGGCTGCAGGCAGCGGATAGGGATGGTAGCCGAGGTTGGTGGAAGCCTTGGCGAAGAGTTCGGCCGAATAGACGTTCTTCAGCGGCGGCAGGGGATATTCGCCCGATCGGGGGCCCTCGAAATGATTGCCGCCGCCGACGATCTTGCCATTGATGTTGTTCGCCTTGCCCGAGGTGCCGAAGACCTTTTCCGCCTTGTCGAAGAACGGTTCGAGCTCGTCATAGGTCACCCCATGGTCCTGGACGGTCATGCCCTCGGGGATGAACCCCTTGCCGTAGCGCTCCTCGTAATGCGACCGAAGGCGCAACTCATCGGGCGTGATGCGGAAATGCACCCCGGACCAATGCGCGCCCGCGCCACCCACCCCGTCGCCCGGATTGAAGGCGCCGAACTGTCGGTAGGGCACGGCCCGGTCGCCGGGCGCATGGCGGATCGTGACGGTCTCGCGCGAGAGATTCTGAAACAGCTTGCCGCGCACGGCATAGGTCAACTCGTCGATCACCTTGGGATAGGCGAAGTCCGGGTACGTGTCGCGATTCTGGCCTCGCTCGAGGGCGACGACGTTCAGCCCGGCTTCGGTCAGCTCCATGGCAAGGATCGAGCCCGCCCAACCGAAACCCACGATGACCGCGTCGACTGGCTTCGGCGAAGCGGCGGCCACGGCTATCCCCTCGCGCCGGAAATGCCGACCGGCCCGATCGGATAGGGTTTGCCGTATTGATCGACCCAATCCATGAAATCGGCGCGCGCACCCGGAAAGCCGATCATCTTCCACCCACCCATATCTTTGTTGCCGCCATGGATCGGGTCGCTGAAATAGCCTTCCTTCGTGTTCTCCAGCAGCATGCCGAAGAACAGGTTTGCCGGGACGTCCGGGAACTCGATCTTCTTGCCTTCCATCCGGCTCAGCAGATCATCCTGGGTGGCGGCGTCGAGTTCGGCAAAACGCTTGCCGCTCTTGTTGTCGTGCACCCAACGATCCGCGGCGGCGATGCCGAGGCGATAGATGTCGCGCGGCGTAAACTTCATCTGGTAGCCGAGTTCGGGCGGCGCCTCGTAGAAGGGACCCTGCATGTACCAGAGCGCGCCCTGGGCGTAGGGGGTGTCCATCTGGCGATCGATGAATTCGGGCACGCCGGCCTCGACCGCGCCAGGGCCTTCCGCATCGGGCGGGATCAGACGATCGACCGCTGCACGAAGAAACGCCCACTCCTCGGCCGTGAAGAATTTGGGTTGATAGGCCGGTGGCTCGGCAGCCGCACCGGTTCCGCCAACCGCCATCCCGGCAGCCAGCGCCGCGGGTACCGCCCCCAACGATCCTCGAAGAAAATTCCGACGGTCGAGCGATTTGCCTGATGTCGACATGAGAACCCCCGTGGCGATAACGGGATTCAGGCGCGAAAATCCCATCCTTCGCAAAAATAGCGCATTGCCATTTTTTACCTGGCCGGCGAGGCGGTGCGGCTTAGACCAGGGCTATTCAGTCGCGTGGGGCGACGTGGAAGCGGATGTCCTTGGTCGCGAGCCGCACGACGAATTCCGGGAAGAACGGCGAGATCAGCGACAGCAGATAGAGCTGCGTCGGAAAGCCGATCACCGGCTTGTTGCGGGCGATGCCGGCCCCGATCAGGCGGGCTGCCTCATCGGCCCCGATCTTGTGCGGGTGGTTGCCGATGTGGGTTTCCGTCATCGCGGAGGTGACATAGCCGGGGCAGACGACGGAGACGCGGATTTTTTCACCGGCGACCGCGCCGCGCAACGCCCGGCCATAGGACAGCAGCCCGGCCTTGCTGGCGCTATAGGCCGGGGCGTCCGGCAGGGGCGACAGGGCGGCCAGCGAACTGACCAGCACGATATGGCCGCGACGCCGCGCCCGCATCGCCGGCAATAGCGCATGCAGCGTGTCGACGGCGCCCAGCAGGTTGATCTCGATCACGCGCCGCGCGATCTCGGCATCTTCGACCACACCGTCCGCATGCCGACCATCGAGCACGCCTGCATTGGCGATCAGCAGATCGACCGGATGACGCGCGTCGAACCCGGTCAGGAAGCCGGTCAGGGCCGATCGGTCGCGAAGATCGAGCAATCCTTGCACGACCGTCCCACCGGCGGCCTCGACCTCGGCTGCCACGACGCCCAGCCGGACGGGGTCCCGGCCGGTCAGCCCGAGCGTCACGCCGGGCCGCGCATAGAATTTCGCCAAGGCGGCGCCGATGCCGCTGGAGGCCCCGGTGATGACGATGTTCTGGAACGCGGCTTTGCTCGTCATCGGGACTCTCCTGAACCAACCGGACGGATCGGTTAGGATTTGAATTTCGCCATCATCAGCTTCGCCATGGTGCCGAGCGAGGGGCCGGACTGTTCGAGTCCGGTCAATTCCTCGCGGGTCGCCGCCACGACCGCGTCGATCTGGGCGGGCGTATGTTCCGACGAGATGAAGAACCGTAGACGCGCCGATTGCTCCGGCACGCCGGGCGGGACGATCGGGAAGGCGTTGTAGCCGCGCTTCAGCAGGCGATCGGCCAGCATGATGGTCCGCAGCGAATCGCCCAGGATGACCGGGATGACCGCATAGCCCCAGCTGGTGCCGACATCCAGCCCGGCGTCGCGCGCCTTTTGCAGGAACCGCTGGCCGTTTGCCTGCAGCCGTTCGACCCGTTCCGGCTCGCGCTGCATCAATTGGATGGCGGTCAGGGCCGCGATGGCAGCCGGCGCCGGGATGCCGACGCTGTAGACCATGCCGGGCGCGGTCAGCTTCAGGTAGTCGATCAGCACCCGGCTGCCCGCGACATAGCCACCGCAGCTGACCAGGGTCTTGGACAGGGTGCCCAGCCAGATATCGACCCGCTTCGGATCGACGCCGGCCATTTCGAAGATGCCCCGGCCGGTCTTGCCGAGGATGCCCAGGGCATGGGCATCGTCGACCATCAGCCAGCAGTCGAACCGTTCCTTGATATCGACCAGCCGGCCCAGGTCCGGCCCATCGCCATCCATGGAATAGAGGCCCTCGGACACGATCAGCACGCGCTCGAACCGGTCGCGCGTCGCGGCCAGGATGTCGGCCAGCGCATCCATGTCGTTGTGCGCGAACGACCGGCGCGTGGCGCCGCACAGCTGCGCGCCAACCACGACGCAATTATGGATCAGCGAATCATGCAGGATCAGGTCCTTGGGACCCAGCAGGGCCGCGATGGTCGAGACCGCGGTGGCATGGCCACTGACGAAGACCAGCGACGCCTCGGCCTCATAAACGTCGGCAAGCGCCCGTTCCAGGTCGTGGTGGAAGCCGCGCTCCCCGGCCGTGATCCGGCTGGCCGACACGCTGGTGCCCCATTGCTCGGTGGCCGCCGCCACGGCCCGGGTGATTTCCGGATGGCCGTTCAGGCCCAGGTAATCGTACGAGGCGAAATTGACGACGTCGTTGCCGTTGATGATGCTCAGCGCGCCGGCACGGGCATCGTGGGTCCGATAGAACGGGAAGCTCAGGCCCAGGGCATCGGCCAGGCCGCGTTGGGTACTCAGCTGCTGATAGGCGGGCAGGCTGGCGAACGACATGTCGTGCCGGCCGGCCCGGCTCGCCGGCGTGGCCTGGCTCGGCTTCTCGCCGACCGGCGCCCGGCGCATCGTATCGAGCAGGGCCGCCTTGACGCCGCGGGTCAGCCGGCCACGCACGCTTTCTTCGCTCACAGCAGGCTCGCTTCGGTCTTGCGGACCTTGAGCGCATCGGTGAACGCCACCAGGTCGTCGACGTCGACGTCGCCGGCGCCATGCTGCTGGATCAACTGCTGCTCGACGTCGCCTGCGGATTTACCGCCGGTGTCGGAGCGCAGTCCGGCGATCATGCGGGATGCCAGGTCGTTGACGCTGACGCCCGCGCTGAGTGCCACGATCGGCAACTCGACGCCGAATCGCTTTTCCAGGCCCATGCGCAGATCCAGGCTCATCATCGAATCCATTCCCAATTCGTCGAGCGGCCGACCGACCTCGATCTCTTCGGCCGACAGGCGGAAGATGCGCGCCACTTCCGACGCGACCAGGCGGGCCACGATCGTGCGGGCCTCGCCCTCGGTCTTGCCGGCGATCTGGGTCGCCAGATCGATGTCGGCTTCGAGGTCGCCGGCCTCGGCACTCGCGAACAGCTGGGCGAACGCCGGTGTGCGCAGCAGCTTCAGGCTCTGCAGCGCCGCGCCGGGACGGAAGGTGGCGCAATAGACCGTGGACGGGCAGGCGGGTCCCCGCGCCAGCAGCGCGTCGAGATGGGCGAGCGCCTCCCGCGACTGCATGGCGACGATGCCGCTGATCCGCTCCAGCTTCGCCGCCACGTCCACGTCGCGCGACAGGACGCCGACGTCGGCGATGGCACCCCAGCCGACGGCGAGGCCCGGCAAGCCTTCCGCGCGGCGTCGGCGCATCAGGCCCTGCAGATAGCCGTTCGCGGCGACATAGGCGCCCTGGCCCGGATTGCCGACCATGGTGGTCGCGGACGAGAAGGCGACGAAATAATCGAGTGCCGTGCCGCGGGTCGCCCGATCGAGATTGGTGGCGCCGTCGACCTTCGGTGCCAGCACCGCGCGGGTCCGGGCGGGCTCCAGCCCGGCGATCAGCCCGTCGTCCAGCACCATCGCCGTATGGATGACGCCGGCCAGGCGTCCATAGGCGCGCGTCAGCTTGGCGACGAGCGCGCCGACGGCCTGGGGATCGGTCACATCCAGCGCTTCGACCAGCAGCGCGGTCCCGGTGGCCCGGATCGCCGCCGCACGGGCCTGCAGATGAGGCTCGACCCGGCCGCGCCGCGAGGCGACGACGATGGTCTCGGCACCGCGTTCGGCCAGCCAAGCCGCGGCCTCGAAGCCGAACCCGCCGGCACCGCCGACCACCAGATGCACACCGGCGCCCGGCCTGAACGGTGCCGCGGTCACGCTGGTCGCGACCGGCTGCGCCGCGGGGCGCACGATCAGCTTGCCCACGTGGCCGGCCGCCTGCATCAGCTGGAACGCCTTGCCCACGTCGGACCAGTCGAAGGCGCGATGGGGCAGGGGCAGGAAGTCGCCGCTTTCGAAATGCCGGACCAGGTCGCCCATCAGCCGGTTGGCCAGCGGCAGGTTTGCCGCGAGCAACTGGTCCAGATCGACGCCGAAATAGGTCAGGTTGCGGCGGAACGGGCGCAGGCCCATCGCCGTGTTCAGCACGTAGTCGCGCTTGCCCATCTCGACGAAGCGGCCGAACGGCTTCAGGCACTTGATGCTGGCCTGCATCGCCTCGCCGGCCAGCGAGTTCAGCACGATGTCGACGCCGCCGATCTCCAGGCGGATCGCGTCCAGGAACGCGGTGCTGCGCGAGTTGTAGACCTTCTCCGCGCCGAACAATTCGACCAGCGCGCGCTTGTCGGGCGAGCTGACGGTGGCCGCGACCCGCGCGCCACGCAGCTTGGCGATCTGGATCGCCGCCAGGCCCACGCCGCCGGCGGCACCATGGATCAGCACCCATTCGCCCGGCTGGATCTGCGCCAGATGCACCAGCGAATACCAGGCGGTCAGGAACGCGACCGGGATCGTCGCCGCGGCCTCGACCGACAGGCCGTCCGGCACGGCGGTGAAGACCCGCGCATCGGCGGTGCTATGGGTGGCGAAACTCTCGCGCCCGAAGCCCATGACCGCATCGCCGGCTGCCAGGTGGGTCACGTCCGACCCGACCCGCAGGACCCGACCGGCGCATTCGAAGCCGAATACCGCGCCGGCAAGGCCGTCGTCGAGCACGTCGTCGTCCAGCAGGCCGGTCGCCAGCATGACGTCGCGGAAATTGAGGCCCGCCGCCGCGATCTCGATCTCGACCTCGGTTGGTCCGGGGGCCCGCCGCTCGGCTTCGATCCAATCGAACTTCGCTTGCAGACCACGCGCACGCAGGCTCAACCGCGCGGCCGGCACTGCGGTACCGGCATCCGGCAGGCCGGGAATTGTCCGGATCGCGGAGACGCCGCTGCCATTGATCAGCAGTTCCGCATCGGCACCGGGGGCCGCGATCAGGCCGGCCAACTGCGCCGCCGCCGCCGCCGCGTCCATGTCCAGCGCCACGTCGACCAGCTTGAGCTCGACCGACGGATATTCGTTCATCGCGACCCGGGCGAAGCACCAGACGGCCTCGGCGATCGGATCGATGGCGTCGGCCGACGCGGAGTCGAGGCCGCGCACCAGGATCCACAACCGGCATTTTCCGGTCTGCACCTCATTCAGAATCGCGGCCAGATGCGCGATGGAACGATCGAGCCCGCCATCGGCGGCGGTAAAGCCCGGGAACACCAGGTCGACGGTGTCGTTCGGCGAGAGCGTGGCGCAGGCGTCCCGCCACGCCGGTGCGAAATCGCCCGGCTGGTCCATGGCGAGCATCCGCACCGACCGGCCCTCGACACGCGCGGTGTGCGCGAGCTGTGCCAGCAGTGGCGACTCGTCTTCGATCAGCAGCATTGGCGTCGGGGCGGCGGGTCGCGCCGCTTCACGGACGTCCGGACGTGCCACGAGCACGCTGCCCACGCCACCGCCCAGCGAGCAGGTGTCGATGGCACCGAACCCGGAGGCGACCAGCAGCCGGCTTGATTCCTGCGCCGCCGCTAGGCGGCCGACCGGGAATTGCGGGTTGAGCGAGTTCGCGAACCAGCCTTCGGCGGTGCCCAGCAGCAGGTCGAACACCGCATTGTCGGGCGGCTGCAGGACGCACAGCACGCCGTCCGGCGCCAGGCGCCGCGCGATGGCACGGCCCAGCGACGGATCGCCGTCGAATACCGGGCCATAGGCGAACCCCAGTGCCACATCGAACACGGCCTCGGCCGCATCGTCGGCTTCGCCGTCGATTTCGATGAACGTGACGCCGTCGGTTGCGCCATGGCGCGCCGCGGTGTGATGCAGGCGCTTGGCATCGACCCCGATCACCGTGACCGCCACGCGCGCTTCGCGCAGCAAGGGTGCGAGGCTCTGCAGGATGCCGGGACAGAACGGCTCGGCCACCAGCACCCGCAGGGGTTCCGGGGCCAGCCGGCCCTGCAGCGCGTCGCAAACCGCCAGGGCGGATGCCAGCACCGGGGCAAACAGGATCGAGCCCTGCTCGAACTGTTCCTGGATCGCGGTGCGGACCTGGATCGGCTGGCCGGACCGGAGCGCCGGCTCGAGTCCCGACAAGGCCTGCGCGGCGAGCACGATTTCCGGCGTCGCGTCGGAATAATCGGCGGCGAACGTCTGCAGGATCTCGCCCGGCGCCGGCAGCTCGGTCTCCGCCGCCAGCACCCATCCCTCGGGCGTGTCGGACGCCAGGCCGGCCCCGCGCAGGTTTTCGAGCAGCGCGAAGGCCAGCGGCAGGAACGCCTCGTCGATCGTCTGGTCGGCCTGGATCGGCGCGTCGCCGAACATGGACCGCAGGCATCGATAGGAGAGCGAGCGGGCGAAGGCGCCCAGGAACAGCCAGGAATCCGGCGCCGTTCCGAGCGATGCGCTTTGGATCGCCGCAGCGGCGATCGCCCTTGGATCATCGTCGCCAGCCCGGCGAACCAGGCGGACCAGCTTCTGCTGGAAGAACGGATTGGTGCGGATGTTGCGGTCCAGCACCACCGCACGGAACAGACCGCCGGTCATCCCGGCGACGAACGCGCCGTCCTGGCCGTACAGCTCGACCGAAATCGATAGCGATTGGTCGGTCTCGCGATCGACCACGAGGCGGGCGCGTGCCGGGACGGCATGGTCGCGGTCGACCCGAAGGGCGGCGAACCGGACCGGCAGATAGGCGTAGCGCTCGTCCACGCGCTGCTTGATGTTCTCGAACATCGCGTGGAACGCGGAATCGAGCGAAACCGGATGCAGGATCTGCTTGCGGCTGGCCGAACCGGCCGCCTCCTCGAACGGCGACAATTCGATCTCGATGACCGTATCGCTGCGCTCGGCATGGGTCACGCGGCGAAAGGCCGGACCGTAATTCACGCCGGCGGCGCGCGCACCGGCATAGACCTGGTCGGCCGTGATGTGGTGCGGCAGGTGCTGCTTCGGCACGGGGACGGGGGCCGGCGAGGCGATCTGCGTGATGCGTCCGCGGGCATGCAGCGTCCATTCGTCGGCGCCGAGGCGTGGCCGGCTCCAGATTTCGACGATCTGGGTGTCGCCGTGCAGCCGGACCGACAGTTCGCGCATGGCGTCCGGCTGCAGCGGCAGCCATTGCAGCAGGTCGAAATCCTCCAGCCCGATCGGGCCGTCCGGATGGATCTCGCGCGCCACCGCCAATGCCATCTCGGCGAAGGCAGTGCCCGGCACGACGATCTCGTCGTCGATGCGGTGATCCGCCAGATACGGCACCACGGTCGCGTCGATCAGGTTGCGCCATTCCGGCGTGCCCGCCGCCAGCCGTGCCCCGATCAGCGGGTGGCGCGGCGCGGTGCCGTAGAGATCGAGCGCTTCGCTGGTCTGCGGCTGCTGGAACACCTTCCGCTGCCAGGCATAGGCCGGCAACGAAACCGTGCCGTTCGGACGGGGGCCGAACAGCCGCTCGATATCGAGCCGGCAACCCTGCACCAGCGCCCGCGCCGCGATCATCGCCAGCGGATCGCCCTTGTCGTCCTTCTCGACCAGGCTCGCGATGACCGAACCGTCGAGACCGGCTTCGCCCAGCGTATCGGTCATGTTGCCGGTCAGGATCGGCCGCGGCCCGATCTCGACGAACAGGGTGGCGCCCTGGCGCCCGGCCGCCTCGACCGCCTCGTGGAAACGCACCGGTTCGCGCACGTTGCGCCACCAATATTCGCGGTCGAGGGCATGCCCATCCAACACGTCGCCGGTGACGGTCGAAATGAACGGGACGCTGCCCGCGCCCGCGCTGAACCCGCCGAGCGACGCCAGCAGCGGCAGGTGCAGCGGCTCCAGCAGGGTCGAATGGAACGGATAGGCGATGTCGAGCACGCGCACCGCGATCCGGCGCTTGCGGGCCGTGCGCGAGAATTCGCGGATGGCTGTTTCCGGACCGGAAATGGTCACGGAGGTCGGGCTGTTGATCGCGGCGATTTCCAGGCCGTCGAGACCGCTGCCGGCGATCAGTTCGAGCGCTTCCAGCCGGGGCAGGTTCGCCGCCGCCATGCCGCCCAGGCCGTGCACCGTCTCCTGCTGCTCGCTGCGATGGAAGATGACGTGGACGGCGTCGGCGAGGCTGAGCGCGCCCGCGGCCTCGGCCGCCGCGACTTCGCCCACGCTGTGGCCCAGCACCATGTCCGGCTTCAGGCCCCATTCCGCGAGGCTGGCCGTGAGCGCCGATTGCACGGCGAACAGCAACGGCTGGGCGATCCGCGTCTTCTTCAGCCGCTCGGCCAGCCCCTCGTCGTGCAGGGCCTCGACCAGCGACCAGTCGCCCAGGCGGCGGAAGATCTCGTCGATCGCGCGGAAATGTCGGCGGAACGCCTCGCTCTGCGCGAAAGCGACCCGGCCCATCCCGGCCCATTGGCAGCCGTTGCCGGAAAAGACGAAGCAGATCTTGGGCGTCCCGGACGGCGCCAGGCCGACGACACCGCCGGCGAGATTGCCGGTCTCCGCGAAATTGCGCAGTGACGCGGCCATTTCCGCCGGATCGGCCAGTGGCAGAGCCAGGCGATGACCGGCGAGGTCGCGCTGCCACGCCGTAGCCGCGGCGAGGGGGGCCGGGTCGCCCCCGGCGGCCAGGATGGCGGCATAGGTCGCGGCGGTCTCGCTCAGCGCCGGGCGGGAATGGGCGGATAAAACCAGGAGTTCAGGCGATCGGCCTGCAGCACCACTCGCGCGCGCGAAAGAAGACTCTGCTGCCTCCGGCTGGCGGATGACGACATGAGCATTGGTGCCGCCGAAGCCGAACGAAGAGATGCCCGCCAGCCACGTCCCGGTCTGGGGCAAGGTCACGGCCTCGGTCGCCACTGACAGATTGAGCGCGGCGAAGTCGATCCCCGGGTTGATCGCATCCAGATGCAGCGAGGCCGGCAGCTTGCGATGCTCGAGCGCCAGGATCGCCTTCAGCAGCCCGGCAAGGCCCGACGCCGGCTCGAGATGGCCGATGTTCGATTTGACCGAACCTATCGGCAGGGGCGTGTCGCGGCCCCGGCCCAGAGCCTCGCCGATCGCGGTCGCTTCCGCCGGGTCGCCGACACGGGTGCCGGTGCCGTGCGCTTCGACGAAGGCGAGGCGTCGGGTGTCGATCGCGCCCTGGCCGTAGAGCCGGTCCAGCAACTCCCGCTGCCCCTCGGCCGACGGCAGGGAGATGCCATTGGTCTTGCCGTCGGAATTGATGCCCGACGCGAGGGCGACGGCCCGGACGGGATAGTGGCGCGCTAGCGCGGTGTCGAGTTTGGCCAGCACCATCGCCACCGCGCCCTCGGCGCGGACATAGCCGTCGGCGTCGGCGGAAAATGGGCGGCACAGCCCGGTCGGCGACAGCATCGAGGCGCGAGAGAACCCGATGAAGGACATCGGCGACATCAGCAGGTTGACGCCGGCCACGATCGCCATGTCGATCCTTCCGCTCGAAATCGCCGTCTGGGCCTCGGCGAAGGCGACCAGGGACGACGAGCAGGCGGTATCGATCGTGAAGCTGGGGCCGCGCAGGTCGAAGATGTAGGAGATGCGGTTGGACAGGATCGACAGGGTATTCCCCGTCATGAAATGGCTTTCGATCGCCGCCGGATCGGTCGTGTGCAGGTTGCCGTAGTCGAGGCTGGACGCGCCGACATAGACGCCGACGTTCTTGCCGGCGAGCGCGCTGGGCGGCAGGCCGCTGTTCTCGAGCGCGCCCCACACCACCTCCAGCAGCAGACGCTGCTGCGGGTCCATCTCGGCGGCTTCGCGCGGCGAGATGCCGAAGACGATGGGATCGAACCCCAGCGGATCGTCGATGTAGCCGCCGGCAAAGGAATAGCTGAAACCGGGCTCCGCCACGCGGGGGTGAAGATAGCGCTCCGGCCGCCAGCGGCCTTCGGGCAGGGTGCCGACCGAACAGCGACCCTCGTCGAGCAGGCGCCAGAAGGCGCCCTCGTCGACCGCGCCGGGCAGGCGGCACGCTGCGCCGACGATGGCTACCGGCGACATCCGAACCCGTGCATCGCTTTCTATCCGTGACATGAGAACCTGAGTTTTCCGCAGCCTTGCCGATTACAGCAAACGTTCTGCATGAAAGCGGCTGCTAATCGAGGCATCTGCAGAAATCCAGGCGTCCTGCAAGAAATTTTCAGAATAACACCGATCAATAGAACGAACTTTCGGGCCAATTCATTGAAGGCGGCTTTTCTGAAAAAATGCGAGGCGCAAAGCCTCTTCTAACAAACGAACGCATCGATGCCAAGGTTTTGCCATTTGGCAATTTTCGCAGCTTTCGCTGATTGTCCGCGGCACCGGCGCGCCGTTTCTTACACGAATTTGCCGGCCCCGTCGCCTTTTCGGCTCGTTCCATCGGCTTCGGGTGAAAAGCCGAGCGTTGATGCGGATCACGCGTGGCGGCCTCAGCTTCGGTCACGGCCCAGTTCCCGCTTGAACCAGTCGCGCAACGCAGCCACTTCCGGGCGGATGCAGAGCCCGGGGGCGCTGGCGAAGAAATAGCTGTCGCCCGGCAGCACCTGGGGAAACGGCTGGACCAGCAGTCCCGATGCGAGGGCGTCGGCCGCCAAGACGAGGCTGACGATCACCACGCCCTGGCCTGCGATGGCCGCCTGCATGGCCAGCATGCCGTCGGTGAGACGCAGGCCCGGGCCGACATCCAGGTCCGGGACCCCGGCGCTCGCGCGCCAGCGCGACCAGTCCGGCGGCGGTTGCGGTCGGGTCCGGCCATCGACATGGATCAAGGCGGCGTGCCGCAGATCGGCGATCTCCCGGATATTCAGCCCCGGACTGCAGAGTGGTGCGAAAGCGTCGCCGATCAGAAGCGTCGCATCGACACCCGGAAACGGACCCTGGCCATAGCGGATGGCCAGATCGATGCCGCCGGGCGACAGGTCCGCCACGGCATCGGAGGCATGCAGGCGCAGGTCGAGCTCCGGCAGGACGCTGCGCACCTGGGCCAACCGCGGGATCAGCCATTGGCTGAGCAACGCCGTGGTCGCCGACAAGGTCAGGATCGCCGGCGCGCGGCGGACGCGAAGGCGTACCACCGCCTGGCCGATTTCGGCGAAGCCGGCGGCCGTGGCGTCGTAGAGGCCCCTGCCTTCCGGCGTCAGGGTGACGGCGCGCGGAGTGCGATGAAGCACGCGCACGCCCAGATGCTCCTCCAGTTGCCGGATCTGGTGGCTGATGGCGGTCGGCGTCACGAACAGCTCCGCGGCAGCGGCCTTGAAACTGGAGCGGCGCGCGGCGGCCTCGAAGGCGCGCAAGGCGGTCAGCGGCGGTAGATCGTGAATGGCCATGATGAATTGAAATCATCTTTTGAGTGAGGAATTCGATTTTGAATCCCAATTGGTAAGGGCTTATTTTCAGTGCTGTCAATGATCCGATGATGTCAATTCATCATTGATGGACGAGGAAGCCCCTGGAATGACCGAATTCGTTGCCGGCCTGATCGATGTGTTCGCCGAGACGCCGCTGAGCGGCAACCCGCTGGCCGTGGTGGAAGATGCGGACGCGCTCGATACGGATGCCATGCGCCGCATCGCGCGGGAATTCAATCAGGCGGAGACCACCTTCCTGTTGAAGAGCGAGCGGGCCGACTGGAAGCTGCGGTCGTTCACCGCCAGCGGCGCCGAAGTGTTCGGTGCCGGCCACAATGCCTTGGGCGCATGGCTGTGGCTCGGCTACCACGGCCACCTCGGTGCCCTGGAGACGGCGAAGACGTTCCATCAGGAAATCGGCGATGACGTCTTGCCGATCACCTTGCAGGCCCGGGATGGCCGTCTTCACGGCCGGATGCGGCAGGCGGCTTTGCGGCTGGGAACGCCGCTCGACACGTTGGAGCCGCTCGCCGAGGCGCTCGGTCTGCGCCTGGACGACCTGCGGACCGATCCGGCGCCGCGGGCGGCGGATACGGGTGCGGCCCACCTGATGGTGCGGGCGCTCGATCGTGCGGCGGTGGACCGCGCGGAGCCGTCGGCGGAGAAATTGGTGACGGTCCTGCGGTCCGCCGCGGCGGAGGGGTGCTATCTCTATGCCTTCGACCAGAGCGCGCCGGCCGACGCCTATGCCCGCTTCTTCAATCCCGCAATGGGGCTGTGGGAAGATTCGGCGACCGGCACCGCCGCGGGTCCGCTCACGGCCTATCTGGGCGCCCAGGGCCGGTTGGCCGCCGACAACGAACTGACGATCGAGCAGGGTGTCCGGATGGGGCGGCGCAGCCTGCTCCACGTCCGCCTCGCGCCCGATCCGGAATTGTCGGGATCGGGCGTCGTGGTCCTGCGTGGCGTGCTGCAGGTCTGAGGCGGATCCCGCGTGGCGGCGTTATGCGCGATGCCGTTGCATGTGGTTCACGCCCAGCAGCCGCCATGTCCTGCCGTCATCGGCGGAACTCTCGAAGCGCGAGGTGAACGTATCGGTCTGGACGTCGTCGATCGCCCATCGTTGGATGGCGCCGTCCGCGTCACGCCCGGTCAGCGTGTAGCCGCCCTCTGCATCGTCGCCGTTGACGACGAGGGTCGAGCCCTGGGCGGGATAGATCCAGACCAGGGTCCAGCGCTGGTGCTTGGCGTCATGGAAGCCGATCGCCGTGCCATAGGGGTTCGGTGTCCCGTCCAGGGAATCCGACGTCCAGATCTCCTGCATCGCCGCGCCGTCCAGGATCCAGCTGTAGGTCACCTGGCCATGATAGGTCCGCAGCTTGCCATCCTTGTCGTGGATTTCGTACGTCACGTCCCAGCTGCCCAGCAGGCGGTCGAACAGCGGGCTCCCGGATGCCGCGGTCGGGGCAGCCACCGACGCCGCGGGGGCCGGCGTGCGCCCGTCGGCGGGCGCTCCGGCGCAGCAAAGCAGCGAGATCGTCGAGAACGCCAGCCAGCGCATGAGGGTCACTCCGAATGGGTTGGCACTTGCGCCCGCGCGACGCTCAGGCCGGAGGCGATTCCGGCTCCATGACGCGACCGGCGTGCCGAAGCGAGGAAAGCAGCATGCGCGACAAAGCCGGCGCATGGCGCCAGTCCGGATCCCGCGCAGGATCGTAGATCGTGACGTCGATGCCGAGCGCCCCGGGATCGCCCAGGATCGGCACCAGCATTTCTTCGAGCGCATCGAGCGCCAGGCCGGGTTCGCCCGGGCTGTCGACGGCCGGCAGCACGCTTTCGGCCAGGACGTCGAGATCGAGATGGATCCAGAAGCGATCGATCCCGCGACCGGCCAGATGCTGCAGGGCAGCCCCGGCGCTCGGTACGACGCCGATGCGGGCGATGTCCTGGACGGTCCATTGGGCGATGCCGGCCGCCGGGAAGTCGGGATAGGGATGTCCCGTCCCGTCGACGTTGCGTTCGCCCAACTGCACGGCATCGAGCGGCTCTACCAACGGGCCCGCCACCCCGTCCCATCGGGTCAGAGTCGCCTCGCCCTTGCCGGTGGCGAGCGCCAGATCCATGCCCGCGGCCGCGCCCAGCCGCTGGGTGGTGTCGTAGTTGGATGGGTTGGCATAGTCGCTGTGGCCATCGATATGGACGAGACCCAGCCGACCCGCGCGGCGGGCACCCAGGAGGCATCCCAGCAGGATGCTGCAATCGCCGCCCAGCACGACGGGGAATCGGCCGGCGCCCAGCGCGTTCGCCACCGATGCCGCCAGTCGCTCCGAATAGGTGCGGATGGTGAGACCGTTGCGCAGACGCGTGCCCGCCTGTGCCTCGGCGCGATAGGCCGGTCGATCGAGCACGATCGTTTCGGCCGGCCTCAGCGACCCCTGAAATCCGGCCTGGCGGAACGCTGCCGGCGCTTGCCAGCAGCCCGGTTCCGGCCCCGGGCCGGTCGGGCTCAGGCCTAGATTGCTGGGCGCCTCGATCAGGCTGATCCCGGGCGGGGCAATGGCCGCGGCGGCGTCGGACAGGGCCATCAGGCCGAAGCTCGCGACGGAGCCGGCCAGGACGGTACGGCGTGACGGTGGTTTCAAGAAGGACATGGCGGCGCCTGGACACGGGATCGGAGGCGCTGAGCCTCGTGCAGCGGTCGTCCTGGGACAAACGAGTTCCCCATCTGCTATGCACAAGGCTGCCTTATGGGGAGCCGTCGCGTGAGACTGCCGCCACTTGCCGCCATCCGCGTGTTCGAAGCTGCCTCGCGCCATCTGAACTTCACCCGGGCTGCCGAGGAACTCGGCATGACCCAGGCCGCGGTCAGCTGGCAGATCCGGCAGCTCGAGGCGCGGCTCGGCGTCAGCCTGTTCACCCGCCGGCCGGGGCGGCTGGCGCTGAGCGAGGCGGGTGCCGCCCTGGCACCGTCGGTCCAGCAGGGGTTCGACATCCTGGCCAGGGGCTTTGGCGCGCTGGATGCGGGCGGGCGGGCGCTCAAGATCAGCGCCGCGCCGACTTTCGCCAGCCGTTTCCTCGCGCGCCGGCTCGGCGATTTCCAGGCCAGGCATCCCGGCTACGACGTGGACATGGCGTCTTCGACCCGCTTCGCCGACCTGGACCAGGGCGAGGCGGACCTGGCGATCCGCAGCGGATCGGGCGACTGGCCGACCCTGGTCGCCCAGCCGTTGATGCCGGTCCTACGCTCGCCCCTGCTCAGTGCGGCGCTCGCGTCGGCCCACGCGCCGCTGGCGCAGCCCCGCGATCTGCTGGGCCTGCCCGGCCTGTGGCAGGACGCGGCGGATTGGCGGCGCTGGTTTGCGCTCGCCGGTACGCCGGCCGAGCCGCCGTCCGGCGGGCTGCGCCTGGAAAGCCAGGAGATGGCGGCCCAGACCGTCGTCGCCGGCGAGGCCGTCGCTCTGCTGTCGCCCCGGTTCTTCGCCGATGAACTGGCGAGCGGCGCCCTCGTCCAGCCGTTTCCGGTGACCTTGGAGGGACCGGACTGGTTCTATCTGGTCCATGCCCCTGCCCGGACTGGGGAACCTAAAATCCGCGCCTTCATCGCCTGGCTGACGGACCAGGTGACCACGCCCGGCGGCAGCCATTCCGCTTGACGCCACCGGGCGCCGCTGCGCCATATTCCGCCGTCACGGTTCCCCGGTTCGCAAGATCCGGGGCTAAGAGGGAAGCCGGTGCGCCGATCCGATCGGCAAGGCCGGTGCTGCCCCCGCAACTGTAAGCGGTGAGCGGCTGTCGACAGCGTCACTGGTGCCGCAAGGCACCGGGAAGGCCAGGCAGTCGCCGCGACCCGCGAGCCAGGAGACCTGCCGTGATCGATGTAACGTCCGCGGGCGGGGTGTCCTGGTCGGTCGCTTGCCGGTGCGGCGTCCGCCGCGTCTCCCGCCATGCGTCCCCTCGGCCCGAGCCCGCTCTCTCGGAGCCGCCGCTTGACCGAACCGATCCAATCGCCGGCCCACCCTGCCGCCACCGCGGCCGACCTCGTGCTGCACGATATTGTCTGGACGGTGCCGGGCCGACGCATTCTCGACGGCGTTTCGCTGCGGGTGGCACCGGGCGCGTTCGTCGGCCTGGTCGGACCCAACGGCGGCGGTAAATCCTCGCTGCTGCGCTGTGCCTACCGGGTCCATCGGCCCCAATCCGGCTCGGTCCTGCTGGACGGCATCGACCTTTGGAAGATCGCCCCGCGGACGGCGGCCCGCCGGATCGCCGCGGTGCTGCAGGAGACGCCGAGTGGCTTCGGGCTGACCGTGCGCCAGATGGCGGCGCTCGGCCGCACGCCGCATCTGGCCGGCATGGCCGACGAGAGTGCCCAGGACCAGCGGATCGTGGCGGATGCCCTGGCGCTCGTCGACCTGGCCGATGCCGCCGACCGGTCGTTCGACCTCCTGTCCGGCGGGGAAAAGCAGCGCGTCCTCTTCGCCCGCGCGCTCGTCCAGCAGCCGCGCCTGCT
This sequence comes from Aliidongia sp., assembly GCF_035943795.1. Classification (NCBI taxonomy): domain Bacteria; kingdom Pseudomonadati; phylum Pseudomonadota; class Alphaproteobacteria; order Rhodospirillales; family Dongiaceae; genus Aliidongia; species Aliidongia sp. The sequence goes on from NZ_DASZBY010000146.1 coordinate 25,022, forward strand.
GATCCTCGACGAGCCGACCAACCATCTCGACATCCGCCACCAGCGCGACCTGCTGCGGCTCGTGCGCGGGCTGGGCGTCAGCGTGCTGGCCTCGCTCCACGACCTGAACCAGGCCGCCGCCTATTGCGATCGGATCCATGTGCTGGATGCCGGGCGCATCGTCGCCGCCGGCACGCCGGCCGAGATCTTCACGCCCGCGTCGATCGCCCGGACCTTCGGCCTCGAGGCCACGGTCGACACAAGGCCCGACGGCCGCGTCTCGCTCCGCTACGAGGCCTGAACCGATGCGCCTGTTTTCGATCCTTCTCCTCTCCGGTCTCTGGGTGGTCCAGGCTTCGGCCAGCGGCTTCCCGGTCACGATCGACAATTGCGGCGTGCCCGAGACGTTCGACCGGGCGCCGGTGCGTGCGGTCAGCAACGACGTGAACATCACCGACACCCTGCTGGCACTGGATCTGCAGGACCATATGGCCGGGTTCAGCGGCGTCAGCGGCTGGAACAAGATCGCGCCGGACCTGCAGGGCAGGCTCGGGGGCGTGCCGGAACTCAGCCAGAAATACCCATCGCTCGAGGTCCTGCTCGGCGCTCGGACGGACTTCTATTTTGCCGGCTGGAGCTACGGCATGCGGGTCGGCGGCGACGTGACGCCGGACACGCTGGCGGACCACGGCATCAAGAGCTATGCGATCCGCGAATCCTGCGTTCATCTGGGGCCGCGACCGGCGGCCAGGCTCGACGACATGTACCAGGACCTGATCGCCATCGGCCGGATCTTCGGCGTCGAAGAACGCGCCCACGCGCTTGCCGCCGGCTTTGCCGAGCGCATCGGCGCGGTCGCCGCCCGCCTGAAGGACGCGGCGCCGGCACGGGTCTTCGTCTATGATTCCGGCGAGGACGCGCCGGAGACGGCGGGCGGCAACGCCATGCCGACCGCGCTGATCGCCGCGGCCGGCGGACGCAACGTGATGGACGACGTGCCGAACAGCTGGACCCGCGTGTCGTGGGAGGCGGTGGTGGCGCGCGATCCCGCGTTCATCCTGATCGTCGACTATGACGTCACGACGCCGGAACAGAAGATCGCGTTCCTGAAGGGCAATCCGGCGCTCACCGGGATCGACGCCGTCCGGCACGACCGGTTCGTGGTGATCCCCTACGATGCGGCCACGCCCGGCGTGCGCAACATCGGCGCGGTCGAGAGCCTGGCACGGGCATTCCATCCGGATCGTTTCCCGTGAGGGGGCTTCCGCTTGCGCTGATCGGCCTGCTGGTCGCGGTCATCCTGGTGTCGACGGGCATCGGACCGGTCTGGATCCCCCCCGCGACGGTGGCGCGGATCCTGGCCGACCATCTGTTCGGCCGGCCTGATCCGGCGTCGGCGACCGGCGCCGCCGCCATCGTCTGGGAACTGCGTTTGCCGCGCGTCCTGTTGGGTGCCCTGGTCGGCGGAGGGCTGGGCCTGGTCGGCACCAGCCTGCAGGCGGCGACGCGCAACCCGCTGGCCGATCCGTTCCTGTTCGGCATCTCGTCGGGGGCGGCGTTCGGCGCCGTCCTGGTCATGCTCCATACCGGGGCGGCCTTGGGTCCGCTCACCTTGTCGCTCGCCGCCTTCGCCGGCGCGCTGCTGTCGATGGGCGTGGTCGCCGGGATCGCGCGACGGCAGGGCGTGCTGGCGCCGGATCGACTGATCCTGGGCGGCGTCGGCGTGTCGTTCGTGCTGATGGCCGCGACCGACCTGCTGATCTTCGCCGGCGACCAGCGCGGTGCCGCCTCGGTGCTGTTCTGGATGCTGGGCGGCCTCGGCCGGGCGCGCTGGGCGCTGCTCGGGATGCCGGCGATCGTGCTGGCGGCGGGCTTCGCCTATCTGTTCGGCCGCGCCCGCGCGATGAACGCCCTGCTGGCCGGCGACGAGACCGCGATCACACTCGGCGTCGACGTGGAGCGGCTGCGGCTCGGCCTGTTCATCGTCTCGGCGCTGGTCACGGCGATCATGGTGGCGCTTTCCGGCTCGATCGGCTTCGTCGGGTTGATGATCCCGCATATCTTCCGACGCCTGGTCGGGCCCGATCATCGAGCGCTGCTGCCGGCCGCGACCCTCGGAGGTGCCATCTTCCTGGTTGCGGTCGATGCCGGCGCGCGCACGGTGCTGGCGCCGGAGGACCTGCCGGTCGGCATCCTGACCGCGGCGCTGGGCGGCAGCTTCTTCCTGTGGCAGATGCGGCGCGGACGCGGCTGACGGATCAGCCGCGTCCGTTACCTCAGAACGACGAGCGCAACGTGACTTCGACCGCGCGGGGGCGACCCAGGATCCATTGGGTGCCGCCGTTGTACGGGGCGGCGACATAGGTCTGGTCGAGCGCGTTGAACAGGCGCAGATCGACCCCGAAGCGCGGCGTCGGCGCCCAGGTCAGGCCGGTGTCGACCACTTCGTAGGCCGGCAGGGTCAGCGTGTTCGCATTGTCGGCGTAGCTCTTGCCGACGTAGCGGACGCCGGCGCGGGCCTGCCAATCGGGCAGGAAGTTCCAGGTGACATAGGCGTTGGCCGCTTGTTCCGGCACGCTGGGCGGTATCTTGCCCTTTCGCGAGACCGTGGTCGCGCCGTCCGATTCGGTGAAATCGTCGAACCGGGCGCCCAGGATCGTGCCGTTCGCCTCGACCCGCCAGCCGCCGCCCAGCGCCAGCGCGAACGAGGCCTCGATGCCGCGCGAGGATTGCTGGCCGACCTGCTCGGTAATGTCCGGGTCGGTGGGGTCGGTGATCAGCAGCTTGTTCTTGACGATGCGATAGGCCGCGAGGGTCCATTCGCCGCGCTCGTCCCAGAAGGTCTGCTTGGCGCCGACCTCGACCTCGCGTCCGGTCGACAGGTCGAATTGCTGTGAATGGGGCGACAGGGTGATGATCGACCCGACCGGATCGGTCGCGGTGGCATATTGGGCGTAGAGCGCCAGGTGCGGGATCGGGTTGTAGACCGCGCCGACGTGATAGCTGGTCGACAGGAAATCCTTCTTGGTCCGGCCGCCCGCCACCAGACTGTCGCGCCGCAGGTCGTAGGCGTCGGTCCGCACCCCGCCGACCAGGGACAGGTTGTCCAGGATCTCCAGCCGATCCTCGGCGAAGCCGGAATATTGCTGGGTGTGGGTCCGGAACTTGGGCGTCGTGCCGGCCAGGTCGATGAAGCTGCCGGGGCTGAAATCGAACGGGTCGAGCTGCTCGCGGCCGCCATAGGGCGAATCGTTGGAATGCTCGAAGCGCACGCTGCTGAATTCGAACCCGACGACCGCCCGGTTGTTGCGCCCGAGGATCGTGCTGTCGTAGGTCGCGTCGGCCCGGTCGCCGATCTGCGACTCGTTATGGTAGATCTCGATGAAGGTGTCGCGCTGAACCAGGTCGGTGTCGGGCTGGAACGTATAGCCCTCCGCCTCGCGCCAATGGCGGTTGCTGTACAGCCAATAGGCCTCGTTATGCAGGGTCAGCCCGGTGGTCGCGTTCCATTCGGTCTTGATGCGCGCCCAATTGTCGGTCCAGTTGATCGTCGCATCGCCGACGTTGAAGTTCCGGCCGTCGAGCCGGGTGTCGAGCTGCCCGTCGATCAGCGGCGTGCCGAAATAGCCCATCGGGTTCTGCTGGCCGTAATCCTCGGAAAACGTGAAATGCAGGTCCGGCCGCGGGTCCCATTGGACGATGGCCGAGATCGCCGTGCTTTTCGACTGGCCGCGGTCGACATAGCCGTCCGAGCTGTTGTGGCTGACGTCCAGGCGATAGGCGGCGGTCGAGCCGAGCGGGCCGGTGCTGTCGGCCTGCTCGCGGAACGTGTTGTCGGAGCCGAAGGTGAATTGCACATTGTTCTGCAGGGCCGACCCGTCGGGCTTGCGCGGCACGATGTTGACCGCACCGCCGATGGCGCCCGACCCGTAGAGCACGGAGGCGGGGCCGCTCAGCACCTCGATCCGATCGACGTTCCAGGTGTCGAACGGAAAGGTCGAGGTGCCGGCGCCGATGCTGAGCTGCGTGCCGTCGTAGAGCTGCTTCACGGAATCGACGCCGGTGAAGCCGCGGGCGCTGAGCGCGCTGTTGCCGTCGCCCGGTGTCGCGACGGAGGTGAAGCCGGGGGCGCGGCTGACCGCGTCCATGACGCGGGTGTCGCCGCGCTCGCGCACTTCGTCGCCGGAGATGACGTCGACGCTGGCCGGCGTTTCGAGCGGCGTCAGGCCCAGGCGGCTGCCGGCCGTCGAAGCTTTGTCGAGATTGAGCCCGTCCCGGCGCAGGCCGGTGACCTCGATGGTCTCCGGCGTCGGGTTCGAGACGGGTGGCGTGTCGTCGGCGCGGGCGAAGGGGGAAAAGGCGAGCAGCGGCAATGCCGCTAAAGCAGGAAGACGGGACATGTTCTGTCGGCCTCGTGGCAACGTGGACGTCACCACGAACCAAAGTCCGACGACCGCCGGGGTTTACGGGCGGGCACCATTCCCCACTGAGGCACCCCGCCCAATGTGTCCGTGCGTGACCACGATGACGGCAGGTCTCCTGGCTCGCGGGTCGCTGCCAGCGCATCGCCTTCCCGGTTGCCCAGTGGCTTATCCGGCACTCTCGCGCCGGAATCGATGCATGGCTCGCCGCTTACAGTTGCGGGGGCAGCCGCGGCTCTGGGTTCGACCCCGTACCCGCGTTCCCTTTTGATCCCGTGAAGGAACCGTCATGTCCCTTGTAGGGAACGCCGCGGGCCACGGTCAAGCGATGCCGCCTTTGCCGCCGCCCATGTTTTGGGCTAGGAAGTTGTTCGGTTTCCGATCGTTGGCAGCCCGATAGACGTTCAATCGCGGCTGCCGCCATCCTTCGCCATTCCCATCTCAGGGCAGTCTCCGTGACAATAATCGACATCGTCCCAGTGCAAGGCCGTGCCCTGCTCGACCGTTTCATTCGACTGCCCCAGCAATTCCATCGCGACGATCCTCACTATATCGCACCCCTGCATCTGGAGCGGCTGGACGCGCTGACGCCCAAGAACCCGTTCTTCGGCCATGCCGACGTGCAGTTCTGGATCGCGCGGAAGGACGGGCGCGACGTGGGGCGCATCAGCGCGCAGGTCGACCACCAGGCGTTGGCCGTGCGGCCCGATGCACCAGGTCAGTTCGGGCTCATTGCCGCCGAAGACGATCCGGCGATTTTCCGGGCGCTGCTCACGACGGCCGAGGATTGGCTGCGCGCCCGCGGCATGCAGCGGATGCAGGGGCCGATCAACCTCAACATCAACGAGGAGATCGGGCTGCTGGTCGAGGGATTCGACACGCCGCCGATGCTGCTGATGGGCCACGACAGGCCCTATGTCGGCACGCGGCTCGAGGAGCAGGGGCTCGTCAAGGAAAAGGACCTCTACGCCTACCTCTACGACATCACGGTCGACCTGCCCGCCGGTGCGCGCCGCCTCGTCGATCGGCCGCTGCCGAAGGGGCTCACGGTCCGGCGTATCGACTTCAAGCACTACAATGATGAAATCCGGATCATCACCGAGGTGTTCAACGACGCGTGGCTCAACAATTGGGGTTTCGTGCCGCTGACCGAGATCGAGACCGATCACCTGGCGAAATCCCTGAAGCCGCTGCTCGACCCGCGGCTCGTGCGGATCGTCGAGCAGAACGGAGAACCGGTCGGGTTCCTTGTCTGCCTGCCCAATCTCAACGAGGCGATCCGCGATCTGGGCGGCAAGCTGCTGCCGTTCGGCTGGGCGAAGCTGCTGTGGCGTCTGAAGGTGTCGGGCCTGAAGACGGCGCGCGTGCCCCTGATGGGTATCAAGCGGTCGGCCGCCCAGGGCGTGATCGGCAAGCTGCTGCCGTTCCTGCTGATCGACTCGGTCCGCAAGGAGGCCGCCGACATGGGCTTTACCCATGTCGAGCTGTCGTGGATCCTCGAAGACAACCTGGCGATGCGCCACATCAACGAAAGCTTGGGCGGCGTTCCGTACAAGACGTACCGGGTCTACGACAAGGCGCTATAGCCAGCCGGCCGCCCGGTACCAGGCCACCGTCTCGGCGAACCCCTCGGCGATGCCGATCGTCGATCGGTAGACCGTGGACGGCAGCGCCTCGTCCGGCGCCACCGACCAGTCCGGATGCAGCATCTCGCGTGCCTTGCCGGCGGTGAAGATCGGCGCCCGGCCCGACAGGCGTCCCCATGCCGTCGAAGCCTGGCCGGCGGCGAGCAGAAGGCCGTCGGGAACGCGCAGGAACCGGGGGCTGCCGCCGACCGCCCGCGCGGCCGCACCCAACAGTTCCGTCATGCGGTACCCGGCCGGATTCGGATCCGCCAGCGCGTAGCGCCCGGCCGCGCCGGCGCCGAGCGCTAACCGCGTCAAGGCGTCGGCGGCATCGGCGACATGGACGAAGGCCACGCGTCCCGACCCGAAGACCGGGACCATTGCATGGGATGCCGCCTTGAAGATCGCGAGCGTTTCGCGGTCCCACGGGCCATAGATCGCGGGCGGGCGCACGATGACCAGGCGGTCGGGCGCGTTGCCATAGACGGCGCGCGCCGCCTGTTCGCCGGCATGCTTGCTGGCGGCATAGTCGGACAGCTGCGGCTCGCGCGCCGCCAGCGACGAGACGGCGATGAAACGGGCGCCGGGCGCGCATCGCCGCGCGGCCTCGGCCATGGCACGGGTCCCGTCGCGATTGGCGCGGAGGAAAGCCGCGCGATCGCGGGCCTTGATCAGGCCGGCGACATGCACGATGGCATCGGCCCCGGCGGTGAGCCGCTCCAGGGCGGGGGTGTCCTCAAGGCTGCCGGGCACGACGTCGAGGGCGATGCCGCGCCAGAGTTCGGGCTCTGCCTGGCGACGAGAGAGGATGCGAATCCGCGCGCCCTGCCGCGCCAGGGCCGCTACCAGATGCAGGCCGACGAACCCCGTGGCGCCGGTGACGGCGACGAGGGGTCCGTCGTTCATTCGGCTCCGGCGCTCGCCGACACGGCGCCGGCGATGCGCGGGAAGGCGCCGGCCAGGTACATCGTGCGTGCGCGGCTGCGGCTCAGCTTGCCCGACGAGGTCTGGGGCAGGCTGTGCGGCGGCACCAGGACGATCTTCGATTCGAGGCCGTGGCGGCCACGAAACACGTTTGCGATTTCGGTCGCGAGCGCGTTGCGGCTGATCGGGTCGGGCGTGCGGCACTGGACCAGCACCACGACCTCTTCGTCCGCCTCGCCGTCGACCGAGAACACGGCGACGTCGCCACTGCGCAGGATGGAGATTTCCGCCTCCGCCGCCCATTCCAGATCCTGTGGCCACAGGTTGCGGCCGTTGACGATGATCAGGTCCTTCGCACGCCCCGTGATGACGATCTGGCCGTCGACGAGGTAGCCGAGATCGCCGGTATCGAGCCAGCCGTCGGGCGTCTTGGCGCGCGCGGTTTCCTCCGGCGCACCGAAATATCCCACCATCAGGCTGGGGCCGCGCACGAAGATCCGCCCGACCCAACGCTCGGGCAGCAGTCCGCCGGTCTCGTCGCGCACCTCGATGTCGTGGTTGGGCAGAATGTAGCCGCAGACGACGAAGGTGCGCGTCCGCATGTCCGAGCCGGGGGCCGGAACCGCTTGGTGCTTGGCCTCCAGGACCGCGACGTCGACGATGTCGTGGCCGGCACCGCGCCCCGGCGGGGTGAAGCTCAGTGCCAGGGTCGCTTCCGCCATGCCATAGCTCGGCATGAAGGCGCCGGCGCTGAAGCCGCGCGGGCCGAAGCGTTCGGCAAAGCGCGCGAGCACGTTGGGGCGAATCATGTCGCCGCCGATGCCGGCGCTGCGCCAGCTCGACAGGTCGATGCCCTCGGTCGAGCCGCTTTCGCTGCGCCGGACGCACAGTTCATAGCCGAACGACGGGCTGAACGAGACCGTGCCGCGGTTGCGGCTGATCAGGTGGAGCCACAGCAGCGGCCGGCGGGCGAAATCCCGGGTCGGGATGAAGTCGACCGTCATCTGGCAGGTCATCGGCGTCAGCAGAAACCCGACGAGGCCCATGTCATGATAGAACGGCAACCATGATACGCCGCGGTCGCCGTCGACGATGGCGAGGCCGTCACGCCCCATGCCGCGCGCGTTCGCCATGAAGGCCCGCTGCGTGACCGCAATGCCCAGGGGAAAGCGCGTGCTGCCCGATGAGAATTGAAGGTAGCTGAGCCCGTCGGTGTCCTGCGCCGGCAGGTCGCCCGCCAGGGGCACCACGTCGTCGAGCACGGCCAGCGTACCCGTGATCTTCAGGTCGATGCCCGAGACCGCTTCGCCGAGCCAGGCTTCCAGCACGGCCGGCGCGAACGCCGCGGCCACTTGCGCGCTCTCGATCATGCGCCGCAGATGGGCGATGTAGCCGTCCCGGCCGCCGAAGGCCGCCGGCAGCGGCATCGGCGCCGGCACCAGCCCGGCATACTGGCAGGCGAAGAACGCGCGCACGAAGTCGCCGTCGCTCTCCGCGATCAGGCCGACCCGGTCGCCCGGTTCCAGCCCCGCGCCCAGCATCCGACGCGCCAGATCGATCGCCTGTTCGCGCAGGAGACGGTAGGACAGCGCCTCGATGAGGATGCCTTTGCCGGAGTAGAAATTGAGACCGGTCGGACCCTGAGCGGCATAGTCCAGCGCTTCTGCGATGCAATCGAAGTCCGCCAGGCGCTTGGTCAGCCCAGGATGATGGGAAGGGGTCGGTTCTGTCATATCAGGAAATTGCTATAGCCCTTCATGCCTTCAGCTACCAGAATAAGACAGCGAAGGCAACGTTCGCCCTTAAGACGACGGGATCGGCAGGATGCCGTGCGAACCGGGTCCGATGGACTTCGAATTGTCCCTGAAATAGCGTGCGCCCCATCAAAGCGCCAGACCCGAGACAGGCAAGAAACTCATGACGATCCCCGCCCGTGTGCATTTCTGCTGGATCGGTACCAGCCTGCCCTGGGCCTATGTCTTCGCCATCCTGTCGGCTGCCGAACGCAGCGGATTGCCGGAAATCATCCTGCATCACACCGATGTCCTGGACGACGGTGCGGAATTGCGTGCGTTGCAGGATGCGTCCGGCGTCCGACTGTCGCGCATCGATTCGCTCGCCTGTCTGGCGGAGGCCGGCGGCGCGCTCGGCGTCGGAAACGGGTTGGCGGCACTGTTCCAGGCGCTGGCCAGTCCTGTCATGCGCACCGACGTGTTGCGCGCGGCGATCCTCTATCTGCAGGGCGGCATCTATCTCGATCTGGATACGGTCACGACCTCGTCGCTCCGACCGCTGCTCGATACGCCGCAGTTCGTCGGATCCGAGTTCATCGTCTGGCCCCAGTCTGTACGGGCGTCGCGCTCGCCGCTCGTGTGGGCCCGCCACCTGGCCCTCGACGTGATGCGCAAGGTGCTGCGGCGGCTGCCGCATGGCTGGAAAGCGTTTCGGCGGGTCGAGAAATTCTATTTCCGCGGCGTCAACAATGCCGTGATGGGTGCCGAGGCCGGATCACCGCTGTTCCGGGCATATCTCCAGGCGATGCTGAAGGTGCCGCCTGCCCGTTACACGGAAGCCTATGCCCTGGGGCCGGACCTGCTCCAGGCGGTGGTCGATCGGTATGAGGCGGACGATCTGGTCATTCAGGATCCGCAGGTCTTCTATCCGCTGCCGCCCAGAATCTCCGAACTATGGTTCCGAATCGATCCTGGTGCCCGGCTGAACGCCGTCCTGTCGGCCGAGACGCTCGTCGTGCACTGGTACGCCTCGGTCCGCACCAAGTCACGGGTAGCGCTGATCAATCCGCAATACGTGCGGGAACACCGGAGCCATCAACTGTACAGCGCGCTGGTATGCTCCTGCATTTCCAGCCTCCCCGAGGCGGCGTGACGCGCGCGCGCCACCCGTCGTCCCGCGGCGGCATCGCCGATTTCCCGCTTGCACCGAAGGGTCCGTCCACGGATGATTGCGCCCGATCCGCGGTCTTCATCAGGGAAAGCGGCAACGGATACCGCGTCGGCAAGCCGGGACACATGACTGCACCCGGCCGATGCGGCCCGCCGATTTCCCTCTCGCATCCCATGGACCATCCCTATATGAGGCGATCAAGCCTCGGGGCTGCCTTCGCGTCCAGGGTCGGATGCGCCATCATCGCTTTCAAACAAGTTAGCTGCAAACAGGGTACATCATGTTGAATAGAGGCAACATTCGCATCGCGATTGCAGGCGTCGGCAACTGCGCGAGCGCTCTGATCCAGGGCATCCACTACTACACCCCCGAGCGCTGCCGCGAGGGCGTGGTGGGGCTGATGCATCGGGAGATCGGTGGCTACCTGCCCTGCGATATCGAGGTCGTTGCCGCTTTCGACGTCGATGCCCGCAAGGTCGGCACGGACGTCAACCGGGCCATCTTCGCCAAGCCGAACTGCACGAAGATCTTCCAGAGCGACATTCCCGACGGCGGCGTGATCGTGCGCATGGGCGCGGTGCTCGACGGCATCTCCGAGCATATGGCGAATTACGCCGACGACCGGACGTTCATTCGCTCCGACGCACCGGAGCCGACGAAGGAAGAGGTGGTCGGCGAGCTGAAGCGCAGCGGCGCGGAAATCCTGCTGAACTACGTGCCGGTCGGCTCGGAGCAGGCCGCGCGCTTCTACGCGGAATGCGCGCTGGAGGCCGGCGTCGCCTTCGTCAACAACATGCCGGTGTTCATCGCCAGCGACAAGAGCTTCGCGGACCGGTTCAAGGCCCGCAACCTGCCGATCATCGGCGACGACATCAAGTCCCAGTTCGGCGCCACGATCACCCATCGGGTGCTGACCGACCTGTTCGCCAAGCGCGGCGTGAAGCTGCTACGGACCTATCAGCTGAACACCGGCGGCAACACCGACTTTCTCAACATGAAGAACCAGCAGCGGCTGGTCTCGAAGAAGAAGTCCAAGACCGAAGCCGTGCAGGCGGTCGCCCACAAGCGCATGGAAGACGACAACATCCATGTTGGCCCCAGCGACTACGTGCCGTGGCAGAACGACAACAAGATCTGCTTCATCCGGATGGAAGGGCACCTGTTCGGCGACATCCCGATGGACCTGGAGCTGCGGCTGTCGGTCGAGGATTCGCCGAATTCCGCCGGCGTCGTCATCGACATGATCCGCTGCTGCAAGCTGGCGCTGCAGAACGGCGTCGGCGGCGTGCTGGAAGGGCCGAGCGCCTATTTCTGCAAGCATCCGCCCGCGCAATACACCGACGACGATGCCTATCAGATGGTCGAGGCCTTCATCCGCGCCAACACCGTGAAGATGACCGCCGTCCGATGAAATGCCTGATCGTGGCAGCCGGGCAGGGCGCCCGGCTGCGGGAAAAGGGCGAGCTGAAGCCGCTCATCCCGATCAAGGGCATCCCACTGATCGAGCGGGTGATCGGTCGCGCGCGCAAGGGCGGCATCGACGAGTTCGTCGTCGTCAGCGGCTATCGCGGCGACGAACTGCGCAGTGCGCTCGACGCGGTTTCCGCGCGCGAGCAGGTGCGCATCACCCATGTCGTCAACGACGAATGGACCCGGGCCAATGGCGTCTCGCTGCTGAAGGCGAAGCCGGAGCTCGACGAGCCGTTCCTGCTGACCATGTGCGATCACCTGGTCGACCCGGAGATCTTCCGCGCCCTGATCGCGGCGCCCTCGGAGCCAGGCACCGTGACCCTGGCGGTCGATTTCAATATCGACAGCCCCTTGAACGATCCGGAGGACGTTACGCGGGTGAAGTGCGCGGACGGCCGGATCGAGCATATCGGCAAGGTGATCCGCGACTTCAACGCCTTCGATACCGGCGTTTTCCTGTGTGGCCCGGTCATGTTCGAGGCGCTCGAGGAAAGCCAGGCCCAGGGCGACGACAGCATCTCCGGTGCCATGAACGTCCTGGCGCGATGGAACAAGGCGCGCGCCTTCGACATCCAGGGCCGTCTGTGGGTCGACGTCGACGATCCGGTCGCGTTCGGCAAAGCCGAAGGCCTGCTCGACTCGGGGACATTCTGACGTGTCCATTCGTGATCGGCGCTAAGGGCGGCGCGTGACCGGGACTGCCGAGCCGGTCCGGCGCACGACCGAGATCGAAGAGGTCACCAACCTCCATTTCATTCATCCGCTGGCGGCACGCCTCGTGCCGCTGTTCGCGGCGCTGGGGATCTCGGCCAACATCGTCTCCGTGGCCGGCATGGTGTTCGGCGTGCTGGCCGGTCTCGCCTACAACCACTACCTGGACCCGCGATGGGCGATCGCGGGCTTCGTCCTGATGATCGCGTGGCATATACTGGATGGCGCCGACGGCCAATTGGCCCGGCTCACGAACTCGCAGTCCGAGACCGGCAAGATCCTCGACGGCATCTGCGACTATGTGACGTTCATCGCCGTCTATGTCGGCCTGGCGATCGCGCTGGCCGGGCAATATGGCAATGAGGTCTGGCTGCTCGTCGGCGGTGCCGGGATCTGCCATGCCGTGCAGGCCGCGGCCTACGAGCTGCAGCGGCAGGAGTATAATTTCTGGGGGCTTGAGCGGAAGTCCGCGGCGTTCCTGGAGCTGGCCGCGCGGCCGCGGCATGCCGGGGGTTCCCCGGGGCTGCGGGTGTCCGACCTGCTCTATCGGGCTTATACGCGGCTGCAGTTCGTGGCGGCCGGCATCACGCCGGAATTCCACGAGCGGCTGGGCCGGGCCCTGCAGGCGCAGCCGGAGCGCGCCGCTGCCATCCGGCAGCACTATCGCGAGATTTTCGCGCCCTCGGTCCGTCGCTGGTCCGTCATGTCGTCGAACTATCGGACATTCGGGATTTTCCTCTGCGCCGTGCTGGGGGCGCCGCGGATCTACTTCTGGTACGAGATCGTCGGGCTGAGCGGGATCATGGCGATCCTGCTGTACCAGCGCCGGGCCCGCTACGCGCTGTTCTTCCAGGGCCTGGAAGCCACTGCCCCATAGCCGGCGCTACCGGTGCACCCGGCGGAACAGATAGATCGCCAGGCCCATGAGCAGCAGCGACGGCGCCAGCGCGGTCGCGGCCGGATCGAGGTCGAGCAGCACGTCCAGATGGCCCGCGATCTGCTGGGTCAGAGAAAATACGATGCCGACGATCGCGCCGATCGTCATCTGCTGCCCCGTGCTCTGCCCGCGCGGCGGGCCGAAGACGAAGGGCGCCGCGATCAGGATCATGGCGACCATCGACAGTGGGATGCTGACCCGCCGCCACAGTTCCTGCTCGTAGCGGATCGCCTGCTGATGGCGCTGCTGCAGGTCGTAGACGTACCGGAACAGCGCGACCGGCGGCATCGTCTCGGGCGGCAGCTTCAGCAACTCGACCTGCTGGGGTGCGATGAACGAGTGCCAGGACAGGGAGTCCAGGCGCTCGGTCTGGAATTCCGACGACTCGAGCCATTTCCGCATGACGCCGGTCAGCAGCCAGGTGCCGTCCCGCCGGATCGCGGCGCGGTCGGCATGGATGAAATTTTCCAGGCTGCCGTCGGTGCCGAAGGCGTAGATGTCGATATCCTCGGCCTCGTCGATCGAAGCGAACCGCTGCACGTTCAGATACTGGTTGGCGCCCTGGGCCCAGAAACTGTTGTCGCCGCGCACGGGAGACGAGGCGGAGAGTGCCGCGGTCCGTTCGGTCTGTGCCAGGTGCTGGGCGGGGGGAATCACGAATTCCGCCAGCAGGAACAAGGCGATGACGATCGGGACGAGCAGCTTGAGGATCGATCCGACGATCCGGCGTTCCGAAATGCCGAGACTCTTCAGCGCCGTCAGCTCGGAGTTCCGGCCGAGCGCGCCCAGCGCCAGCAGGCAGCCCAGCAGGATTGAAACCGGTGTCACCTGCAGCAGCCGGGCGGGAGCGGTCAGCAGCACATAGGTCAGTGCGTCGGTCAGGCGGTAATGGCCTTCGCCGACCGAGGCCAGCTGTTCGACGAATTCGAGCAGGCTGAACAAGGCGGTCAAGGCGGCGGCCACCAGGGCGAAGGCCCGCAGGGCGGCGGTCGCGATGTAGCGTTCGAGCGGCGGCAGGATCCGCGATCCCACCGATCGCAGTCGCGCGGCCGTGCTCGCGAAAGTCGCGGTCATGCCCGGCTGCGCCGATATTTCATGCCGAGCGCCGGTCCGGCCAGGGAAAATGCCAGGAAGGCCGCGAGCAGCGCGGGGGCCCACCAGATGCCAGGGAAAGCGGCGACCACGCCATGCTGCACCCAGGTGCGCGCCGAGGTGCACAGCAGGTAATATCCCGAATAGACCAGGATCGCCGTGCCGAATTTCTCGTACTTGCCCTGGCGCGGCCGGGCCCGGCTCAACGGGATGCCCAGCATGCCGAGCAGGAGGGTCGACAGCGGGGTCGACAGCCGCCATTGCAGCTCGGCGATGTCGCGCGCCGAGTCGGACCGGGCGAGCTCGGCGCTGCTCGCGGCCACGGAACTATATTCCGGCGGCGCCGGATCGCGGCTGTCCGGGTTGATGACGATGCCCTGGGCACTCAAGGCCCGGTCGGGATGATCGTCGTCATGGCCCAGCTCATAGATATGGGCATCCGTCAGGTAGATCTCCCGGCCGCCGTTGGGCGTGGTCTGCGACAGCGGATAGGCCAACTGGGCATGCACGATCTCGGTATGGTCCTCATGCCAGACCTGCACGAACACATCCTGCGCCGGCGATGCCGGCCCGTCGCGATGGGTCACGAAGATCACCCGCCGCCCGTGCTGTCCGACGTAGAAGGTGCCGGCTTCCATGGCATTGACGTCGAGCGTCAACTCGGCATGGCGCGACAGCTCATGCAGCTTGTCGTAGGCCCAGGGGCGCGCGCCCAGCGACAGGCAGGCGACGACGATCGCCAGGCACCCCGACAAGCTGACCACCGCCCCCATGACCCTGGCCGGCGTGATGCGCAGCGCGAACATCGCGGTGAATTCGGAATCGCCGTACAGCCGGCCGAAGGCCAGCACTACGGAGATATACAGGGAGATGGGGATCAGGACCTCCAGCGAGATCAAGACCTTGAGGCCGATCATCTCCGCGACGGTATCGATCGGCAGCAGGCCGTTGACCGCTTCGGACAGGAAGCCCGCGGCGCTGTAGCTGGCGAACAGCGCCACCAGGATGCCGAGGATAGCCGCCAGCGGCTTGCCGATTTCCCGGATGAGATAGCGGTTGATGATCAAGCGGCTGCCCCGTCGGACCGGCCGCCATGCGATCGGGCGCGGAAAGGCGCCGTGGTCGCCGATGCCCGAAGGCCCGGAGAGGAGGGAGCGCGCATACGGGGCCGGTGGCTGCTCATTCGGAAGATTGCGGAACTGACCTGAAAATGGAGCGCGGTTTTGGTGCCACACATAGCCCGGCCACGACAGCGTAAAATTTCACACGGGCAGGAAACGCTCGGAAAAAGGCGGGAAAGCGCCCGTTTCGAGAAACTTTCTGACATTGGCCATCCCGCCCTCTGGATTGAGGGGCGGGAGTCCCTATCTGAAACACGGGTGAAACGAACCGCGCCGACGGTTCGCCGAAGGCTATGATAAAGCTTGTGACAACGCTTTGTCGTCACCTTATAAATTGTCACATATACAGGTCGGAAGTTTCCGGGCTGAAGCGTAGCGCAGGCTGAGGAGCCGACGGAAACGGTCATGGAGAATCTAGTCGAGGACATTAGAGGGGTGATATTCGATACCTTGCGCTCGTCGCTGCAAAAGCCTGTCGAACTCTCCGATCAGACGAATATCGTGAACGATCTCGGCCTCGATTCCGTCGCGGTGATGGACTTCGTCATGGAGATCGAGGATCGCCTGGATATCTCCGTCCCGCTCGATCGGATCGCCGAAATCGAAACGCTGGGCGATCTCGTATCAACCGTCCGCGACTTGAAGGGTAGTGCGTGATCGATGCCTCTTTTTGACAAGTTCGCGTCGATGGCCGCTGCGTATGACCGGCTCGAAAGCATCAAATCCAATCCGTTCAACGTCGCCTTCGACCGGGTGCTGTCGCCGACGGAAGCGCAGATCGGCAATCGCCACATCCTGCTGCTCGGCACCAACAACTACCTGGGTCTGACCTACGATCCGGCCGTGATCGCGAAAGCGGTCGAGGCGATCGAGACGTTCGGTACCGGGACCACGGGATCGCGCATCGCGAACGGGAGCTACGACGGCCATGGCCGGCTCGAGCGCGAGCTGGCCGATTTCTATGGCCGCAAGCATGCGATGGTGTTTTCGACCGGCTATCAGGCCAACGCCGGCATCATCTCGACGCTGGCGGGCAAGAACGACCATCTGCTGCTCGATGCGGATTGCCACGCCAGCATCTATGACGGATCGCGGCTGGGACAGGCGCAGGTCACGCGCTTCCGCCACAACGATCCGGACGATCTGGCCAATCGCCTGCGTCGCCTGGCCGATACGCCCGGCGACAAGATCATCGTCGTCGAAGGCATCTATTCCATGCTGGGCGATGCCGCACCGCTGCGGGAATTCGCTCAAGTCAAGCGCGAATGGGGCGCCTATCTGATCGTCGACGAGGCGCATTCCCTGGGCGTCCTGGGCGAGACCGGGCGCGGCCTCGCCGAAGCGGACGATGTCGAGGCGGACGTCGATTTCATCGTCGGGACCTTTTCCAAGAGCCTGGGCGGCGTCGGGGGCTTTTGCGTCAGCGACATGGACGGCTTCGATATCCTGCGCGTCGTCAGCCGGCCCTACATGTTCACGGCATCCCTGCCGCCCGGCGTGATCGCGGCGGCGAGCGAAGCGCTGCATCAACTGCGCACGCGCCCCGGCCTGCGCCATCGGCTGATCGAGAATGCCCGGCGCTTCTATGACGGGCTTTCGGCCCTGGGCTTCACCGTGGGGCCCGAACCCAGCCCGGTCGTCTCGGCGGTCATGCCCGATCCCGAAACCGCCTTCGCCTTCTGGACGCAGCTCCTGCAGGCAGGACTCTACACCAACGTGAGCCTGCCACCTGCCACGCCGAAGGGGCTGGCGCTGCTGCGCTCAAGCGTGAGTGCGGCGCATACGTTCGACCAGATCGACCATGCACTAGGCCTGTTCGCGGAAGTGGGTCGCGCGCTCGACATCATTCTGCCGGCACCGGTGCGCAAAGCGGTCTGATGCCCTAGTATTTCACCAGGACATCGACCGGATTGTCGCCGGCATGGGCGGCGAAGCGCACCTGGCTCAGGCTGGGCGGGCCCAGATACAGGGTCGGGTTGTTCGAGAAGCCGTAGCCCTCGGCCGGCAGGCCCAGCATCGTGGTATCGAAATGGTGGTTGCCGTTCTCGTCGTGGAACAGGGCGACGGCGTAATGGCCCGGTGCCGCGACGGTGAAGCAGGCGCGGGTGACCGGCAAGGTCACGGGAACCTCCTGTCGGGCCAGCTTGTAGGCCCCGTCCAGGAAATGTGCCGTATCGTCCGGGTAGATCGTGATCGAGACCGCGCCGTCCGTCGAATGCATCCCGCTGACGCCGACCTGCAGCCGAACCTGATTCGGATCGGCGGCATTGCAGTCGCCCGGCGCTGCGGCCTGCGTTGGCGATAGCGCCAGCAGGCCGCACGCCATCAGACCAAATGTGGCGCCGTGAGTGATCCGTCCCATGTCCGCTCCCGCCACCGATGCACCCGTCGGGATCAGACCGGCAATGTCGCTGGTGAGCGCGCTATGTACGTCCGGCCCGCGCCGGGCGCAAGTGGCGGCTTGCCCTGGATAGGGCCGGCTTCTACGGTGCAGCAAAACGGGACGCCGGGTGCGGGCAGCAGTCAGAAGGTACACGTGCGCGAGATCGCTGTATTCCGCCATAACCTGTTCAGGATATCGGAACCGTTCATCACCCAGCAGGCACAGCAGTTGCTGCGGTACAAGCCGCTCTATCTGGGACGGTTGCGCTTCGGCGACGCTCCAGCGGGTGCGGGTTCGCTGGCCGTGCAGGATCTCGATCCCCGCTGGCCCTTGCCGCGCATAGGCTGGCAGATCGCGACGCGCAGCCCAAGGCCCTATCAGCGCCTGCTCGCCGGCCGGCGTCCGGCGCTGATCCATGCGCATTTCGGCGTGGAGGGGGTCTATGCCCTGCCCTTGGCGGCGCGACTGAACATCCCCCTGGTCACGACCTTCCACGGCTTCGACGCCACCCTGTCGACCGCTGCCCTGCTCTGTTCGCCCGCCTGGGCGAATTACCCGCTGTTCCGCCGCCGGCTGGCGCGCCAGGGCGACCTGTTCCTGTGCGCCTCGTCGTTCATTCGCGAGCGGGTGCTGGCCATGGGCTTTCCGGAGGCGCGGACGCGGGTGCACTATATCGGCGTGGATTGCCAGGCGATCCGGCCGCGCGATCCTGCCGAGGAAACGCCGACGATCCTGCATGTGGCACGCCTGGTCGAGGTCAAGGGCACCCAATACCTGATCCGCGCGGTCGGCGCCCTGGCGGCGCGGCACGGGAACGTCCAACTGGTCATTGTCGGCGATGGCCCGCTGCACCGCTCGCTGCAGGATCTGGCGAAATCGCTGGGACTGGAAGGGCGGGTGAAATTCCTGGGCGCGTTGCCGCACCGACAAGTGGTGACCTGGATGCGCCAGGCCGCCGTTCTGGTGCTGCCCAGCGTCCGCACGTCGACCGGGCGGGTCGAGGGTTTGGGCATGGTGCTGCTGGAGGCCGCGGCCAGCGGCGTGCCGGCGGTCGGTTCTCGCATCGGCGGCATCCCGGAAGGCATCATCGACGGCGAGACCGGCTTCCTGGTGTCCGAGCGCGACCCGGCGGCCCTGGCCAGTCGTCTGAACGATCTGCTCGACGATCCTGCGCTGCGGCGGCGCATGGGCGCGGCGGCACGGGCGTTGGTCGAGCGCCAGTTCGATATCCGGCGCCAGACCGGAACACTCGAGGACCTTTACGATGCCGTGCTGGCGGACCGGGGGGATACGCCATGAGCCATGCCGTGGTGGTCGCCCATCCGGACGATGAAATCCTTTGGCTCAGCGGGGTCGTTTCGTCAGCAGATCGAATCATCTTCTGTTTCGGCGACCAGTTCGAGCGGCCGAAGAGTTCTGCCGCCCGGCGGCGCGCGGTCGCCGCATTGCCGTTGAGGGGGCTGGTCGATCTCAAGCTGCCGGAAAGCGGTGCCGGGTTTTTCGTTGACCGGGCTCGTGCCCACTCGACGCCCGCGGGTATCGAGATTGCCGACGCCGCGGCGCGTGCCCGATACGAAAACAACTACACGGCTCTGGTCGAGGCATTGCGGCCGGCGCTCGCCGGGTACAGCGACGTCTATACGCATAATCCCTGGGGCGAGTACGGCCATGCCGAGCACGTCCAGGTCTACCGGGCCGTGACGGCGCTGCAGGCCGAACTTGGCTATACCGTCTGGTTCTCGAACTACGTCGATGGTACGAGCTGGCCGTTCGCCCGGCGGGTCGGGGCGCAACCCTGTTGGACGCGCCGCCGCACGGTCGTGCCCGACCAGAAAACGGCCCGCACGCTCATGGGCGTCTACCGGCGTCATGGCGCGTGGACCTGGACGCGATTTCATCGCTGGCCGGCGCAGGAGACGCTCTATGCGCAGCCGCCCGCCGAAAATTCCGAGCCCCGGTATCCGATGGCCGGCGAATGGCTGCTGGACGTCGCGGGCTTGCGCTGGTGGCCGCCGCCCTGGCGTGCAGCCCGCAGGCGCCTGGATTGAGCGTACCGAACTTTCCCGCAGACGCGCCCGGTGCTACTCGTTGGGGGCTGCGGTCCCGCCTTTAGGTCACCATATGACATCGATGAGCGATCAATCCCTATTCGACCGCGTCAAGAACCTCGGCTCCGGCGTGCGATTCCTCAGCCGGGCTCTCGGGTCCCGGTACAATCCGCTACTGGCCCAGGTCGTGGTCACGCGCCGCTGCAACCTGTCGTGCGGCTATTGCAACGAGTACGATGATTTCTCGCCGCCGGTGCCGGTGTCGGATCTGCTTGCCCGGGTCGATCATCTGGCGGTGCTCAACACGGCATCGATCACGTTCACCGGCGGCGAGCCGCTGCTGCATCCCGATCTCGACCAGGTCATCCGCGCCGCCCGCGGCCATGGCATGATCGTGACCATGATCACCAACGGCTTCAAACTCAGCCGCAAATGGATCGACCGGCTCAATGCCGCCGGCCTGCAGGGCATGCAGATCAGCATCGACAATCTGGAGCCGGACGCCATCTCGATGAAGAGCCTGGCCTCGGTCGAGGGCAAGCTCGCGTTGCTGTCGAAGCATGCGAAGTTCAAGGTGAACGTCAATTCCGTGCTGGGCGTCACCGGCGAGCGGACGCAGGACGTCATCACCGTGGCCGAAACGGCAGCGAAATACGGCCTGCAGCATTCGGTCGGCGTGCTGCACGATCATACCGGCACGCTGAAGCCGCTCAGCCCGGAACAGATGGGCGCCTATACCCAGGTCACCAAGATCTCGCCATCCATGGTGCACGGCCTGAACTATTGGCTGTTCCAGAAGAACCTGATGCACGGCCAGCCCAACGACTGGAAGTGCCGCGCCGGTGCGCGGTACCTCTATGTCGCCGAGGACGGCAAGGTGCATTGGTGCTCTCAGCAGCGCGGCTATCCGGGCATCCCGCTGCTCGACTACACCCGCGACGACATCCGGCGCGAATTCCATACCGAGAAGTCCTGCAGCCCGACCTGCACCTTGAGCTGCGTGCACCAGATGAGCATGTTCGATCGCTACCGCGGCGCGCAGAAGACACCGGATCCGACGCCGGCGGCCGCAGCCGAGTGACCGGTCAGGCGGGCCGCTCGGGCCGGCGTCGTGCATGGAGCGCCAGGCCGGCATAGGTGAGTGCCATCGCCGCTACGACGATGGCGACCTGGATGCGCGGGTCACTGCCGCCGACCGACAGACGCACCGCTTCGACGATCGCGACCATGGCGCCCACGCCGACGAACGGCACGACGAAGGCCTGCGCCAGATCGCCCGCCTGGACGCCCCAGTGCTGCCGCAGGTAGCGGGCTCCCCAGGCGAGCAGGATCGGGTAGACGCCCAGCCAGACCGCCGAAACGGCGACGATGCCGGTCTGTGCGGGAAAACTGAAGCCGGCGATCAGGATGCCCAGGGTCAGCATCAGCAGGGTCATCGCCGACAGGCGCGCCGCCGCACCGGGGCGCCCCGATCCCATCAGCACGGGCGACAACAGCTGCGACGTCACCCGCAACAACCCTGCAGCGGCCAGTAGCTTCAGCGGCAGGGCGGCAGCCGCGTAGCTGTTGCCCTGTTCGTCGTGAAGCAGGGCGGTCAGCGGATCGGCGACCAGTATCAGGCCGACCATCAGCGGGGCGACCAGCACGACCAACCGGCGCAGGGACCAGGTGAGCGCGTCGGCCAGATGCTGTTTGACCGCGGCGACGCGCGCGAACACCGGCAGGGCGGTGCGGTTGACCAGGGTGCCGACCGCCATCGCCGGCTCCATCGTGACGTCGAACGCGACCCGATAGACCGCCAGCTCGGACGCGCCGTAGAACCAGCCGATCAGCAGGTAATCGACGTTCTTGAAGATCTGCTCGAAGATGTTCGCCGACGCTGCCCGGATGCCGAATTGCACCAGCGGCCGGATCGTCGCCAACCGGAACTGCAGCCTCGGCCAGAACGGCCGCGCGATCATGGCGCCGATCAGGATGTAGAGGCCGCTGGTCGAATAGCCGGCGATGAGCGCCCAGGCGCCGGCCCCCGACACGGCGAGCCCCAGCCGCGTCGCGGCGGCGGCGAAGGTCGCGCACACGTTGACCATGGCGATGCGCTCGTACTGCAGATCGCGGTTCAGGATCGCCAGCGGGATCAA